>NZ_JBEZDN010000067.1:0-43971 GCF_040648315.1 Pseudonocardia sp. NPDC049154 | reverse complement strand
CCACGCCCCCCCCCCCCCCCCCCCCAGGCTCTTCCTTTTGCTGTCCGTGGTGTTGTGCGGTGTTATATCCCGAGCCGCCGCGGCCCCGGGGCCCGCCGCGGCCCCGGCCGCGGCGGCCAGCAGCACGAGGAGCAGGACCACCAACCACACGGCTCCGGGCATCCCCCACGCTCCCCACATCATCGGACTGCCTCCTGTTCCCGGCGCGTCCGCGCGCCGGCCACGATGACGACGATCCCGATCACCAACAGGCCGAGGCCGGTCCACAGGGCGACCGCGGAGGTGGCGCCGAGCACGGGCACCTGGGCACCGACTTGGACGTCCGCCCCGACGGGCGCGGTGCCGTCGGCGTTCATCACCACGGCGGTCCAGCTGCCGGGCCCGGGCGTCCACAGTGCCGTCTGGGTGCCCGGACCGGAGGCCGAGGCCACCCAGAAGGTCTGGGCCGCCGGCGGGGTCACGGTCGCAACCCCGGCCAGCTCGTCGACCCGGGTGGCGACCCGCGGGGTGCCCGCCGCGAGCTCACCACGCCACACGCCCTGCGCGACACCGTCGAGGTAGCGGGCGACGTCCGCGGTCGGGCCGATCCCGACGAACACGTCGCCACCGCGGGAGGAGCTCGCCCGCAGGGTGACCTCCCCGACCACGCGCGCGACGGCGTCGGTGTCCGTGCCGGTGTCGATCAGTACGGGCTCGGTGCGCAGGGCTGCTCCGAGGGTGGAGGCGGAGCCGACACCGGAGGCGACGAAGCCGGCCGCATCGCGACCGACCCGGTCGGTGACCAGGCCGGTGAACCCCGTGAGGGTCAGACCCAGGGCGATCGCCGTGACGACGGCGCCCACGACGAGCACCACGGCCCGGCCGGCAGAGGGCGGCGGGACGGGAGTCGTCCGTGCCGGCGCCACCGGCGGCGACGGGGGTGTCTCGGCGCCGACGGGCCGATCCAGGACCGCGGCACCGCCGGAACGGGAGACGGTCGGCGGGACTCCCGGCGTGGCGGCGGGCGGTTCCGCCGCGGGCGCGAGGGCGGCGGGCTCCCCGGGCCCGCCCGCGGGCCCGGGGGGTGGGAGCGGGAGCGGTTCGGCGCCGCCCTGGTCGAGCCGGAACGGGGGGTACGCGTCGGTCATCAGCGCCGCGTAGGCGACCACGCGCAGCACCCACCGGTCGAACCCGAGCGCGAGGTCGAACAACCCGCGGGGGTAGCGGCCGGTGAACAGCAGCGCGACGGCGGCGAACAGCACCAGCACGGTCACCAGGCCGCCGTCGAACCCGATCGCCCCGGTGGTGCCGATGCGCCACACGACGGTGCCGCCGGCACCGATCAGGAAGACCAGCACCAGGTAGTGCGGGAGCGCCAGCAGCCACCACTTCACCAGCACGAGCCCGCGGGACAGCCGCTCGGGGTGGTCGATCTCGAGGCGGGCCGGGTAGTCCGGGCGGTCGGCGAGGGTGAACGGCGGGTAGCGGTCCGTGCCGTTCGCGGCGTAGCCGTAGTAGGCGACCCGCCATCCCCAGCGCAGCACGCCGAGGTTGAACCCGAAGATGCTGCGGGGATAACGGCCCGAGACGAGGATCGCGACGAACGCGACCACGGTCAGAACCCAGAACGCGAGCCCGAGCACGACCAGCACGATCAGGTGCGGCACGAGCAGGAGCCACTTGAGCAGCCAGAGCCAGCGCGACGGCTCGCCCTCGAGCCGCCCGGTGACCCGGACCGGGTACGCGGTGTTCGTCATGGTCGTCATGGTCGTCAGCCTCCGCCGCATGCGGTCGGAGCGGCAGGGACGGCGGGCCCGGTCCCCGTTGCCGGAGGACCCGCCCCGCACGGGCACTCGGCCGGGCCGAAGTCCCGGCCCGCCCGGCGGGCCCGCTCAGTACAGCGGACCGGCGACCGGTTCGATCGGCTCCCTCCACAGTGGTCACGGTCCCGTCCGCCGGGCCGACTCCAGCAGCACCCGTCGCTCCGCCGCGGCGATCGCGGCGCGGGCGGTGTCGACCGCGTCCGGGTTGACCGAGATCGACGTGATCCCGGCGCGCACCAGGAACTCGGCGAAGGCGGGCTTGCGACTCGGCGCCTGCCCGCACAACGACGTCGGCACGCCCAGCATCGTGGCCTGCTCGATGATCGACGAGATCGCCGCGAGCACCGCGGGGTCCGACTCGTCGAAGAGCTCGGCGAGCCGCTCGGAGTCACGGTCCACCCCGAGCACGAGCTGGGTGAGGTCGTTGCTCCCGATGGACACGCCGTCGATGCCCAGCCCGACGTACTCCGGCAGCCAGTGCACCACCGACGGTACCTCGGCGGTCAGCCACCGCCGCAGCCCCCGCTGGCGGCCGAGCGGGCTGCCGTCGACGAGGTCGAGCACCGCCGCCAGCTCCCAGCGGGTCCGCACGAAGGGGATCATCAGGTGCACGTTCGGCCAGCGCTCGCGGACCTCGGCGAGCATGCGCAGCTCCAGCGCGAACAGGTCCGGCTCGCGCAGGTACCGATAGGCGCCCCGGTAGCCGATCATCGGATTCCGCTCGACCGGCTCGTGCTCCTCGCCGCCCTGCAGCCCGCGAAACTCGTTGCTGCGGAGATCGGTGGTGCGGTAGAGCACCGGGCGCGGCGCGAAGGCGGCACCGATGCGGCCGACGGCACCCGCCATGGCGTCGACGAAGCCGGTCTCGTCGCCCGCGGCGAGCACCGCCCGGGGGTGCCGGCCCTTCAGTGCGGAGGTAAGGGCGAGCTCGGCGCGCAGCAGCCCGACACCGTCGACGCCGAGCGCGGCGACGCGTTCCGCGGCCTCCGGCATCGCCAGATTGACGTGCAGCTCGGTGCCGGTCGTGATCCGCACGGGGGCCGGCTCCGGCTCGACGGTCCGGACCTCGGCGGCGGCCACCGGCACGGCCCGTTCCTCGCCGCCCTCCATCACCGTCCCGGAGTCGCCGTCGACGGTGACCAGCTCGCCGTCCGGCAGGTCCACCGAGGCGGTACGCGCACCCACGACGCAGGGGATGCCGAGTTCCCGGGCCACGATGGACGCGTGGCACGTCACCCCGCCCTGGTCGGTGACCACGGCACCGGCGAGGCGAAGGGTCGGCAGCCAGTCAGGGTCGGTCCTCGGGGCGACCAGGACGTCCCCCTTGCGCAGGCGGTCCCCCTCGCGCGGCTCGTGCAGCACGCGGACGGGTCCGTGCGTGCGGCCCGGGGCCGCACCGAGACCCGTGGCCAGCACGGTGCCGGGGGGCGGGCCCGTCGTCTCCGGTTCCTCGGTCGGCTCCTCGGATCCCAGCTTCGTGGTGATCGGTCGGGTCTGCAGCAGCCAGAGCTGTTGCGCCGCCATCGCCCACTCCACGTCCTGCGGACGGCCGAAGTGCTCCTGGACCCGCATGGCGAGCCGCGCGACGGCCTGCGCCTGCGTGTCGGCGAGCACCCGGGCTCCGGCCCGCTCGTCGGTGAGCCGCACGCTCACGCCACGCTTGTCGGCCCCGCGCACGATCTCGTGGGTCTGGTGACCGATCCGCACCGACTGCACGCTCAGGTCCGGGACGGCGATGACGTAGGTGTCGGGTTCGACGGCCCCGCTCACCACGACCTCGCCCAGCCCGAGCGCGGCCTCGACCACGACCCGGTCGCGGCGTCCGGTCATCGGGTCGGCGGTGAAGGCGACGCCGGACCGCTGTGCGTTCACCATCACCTGCACGACGACGGCCACTGCCGGTGGCGTGCTGTCGCCGAACTCGGAGCGGTAGACCAACGCCCTCGGGGACAAGGCCGACGCCCAGCAGTCCGTGATCCGGTCGACGAGCTCGCTCGCCCCGCGGACGTCGGTGAACGTGGAGTGCACGCCGGCGAACGACATCGCGGAGCTGTCCTCGCCCAGTGCCGAGGACCGGACCGCGACGCTCACCGGACCCAGGTCCTCGATCCCCAGGCCCGCATACGCCGTGTTCACCTGCCGGACCAGGTCGGGCGGGAGCCCGGACTTGCGTACCAGGTCCTGCATCTGCTCGCAGAACCCGGCGAGGGTCGCCTGGCGCTGCCGCTCGAAGGCCGCGCGGATCGCCCCGGTGTACAGCATGCCCAGCTCCTCCTGGACGCCCGCGGCAGCCGTCGAATCCCGGTACGCGTCGGCGGTGAGGACGAATCCCTTCGGCACGGGGAAACCGGCCCCGGTCAGCTCGCCCAGGTTCGCGGCCTTGCCGCCGACCTCCCCGGCGTCGCCCGCGGCGACCTCGGACAGGAGCCGGATCCAGCGCGGTTCCAACGGTGTCATCGCCCGACCTCCTCTGCGACGTCGGCGGGCACCGGCTCCGCTCTCGCGGCCGCGGCGTGGATCACCGCGACCGGACACGGCGCGTGCTGCAGCAGGGCCTGCCCGACCGACCCGAGCATCACCCCGCGAAGGCCGTCCCGCCCACGCGATCCGACCACGACCAGGGCCGCGGTGCCCGACTGCGCGATCAACGTCTTCGCGGCGTTCGCCCGCACCAGCACGCGACGCACGTCGACCGCGGGGAATCCCTCCTCCCAGGGCGCGAGGGCCCGGTCGAGCACCTCGCGCTCGTCCGCCGCGATCGCGTCCCAGTCCAGGAGGGGTTCCAGGAAGGGATCGAGCGCGGCCTCCGCCCAGGCCCGGACGGCGACGAGCGGGCCGCCGCGCCGCGCGGCCTCGGCGAACCCGAACCCGAGCGCGGCGTCGCCGAGCGGGGTGCCGTCCACACCGACCACGACGCCCGAGGGCCGGTCGGTGTGGCCGCGCACCACGACAACGGGGCAGGTCGCCTCGGCGGCCAGCGTGATCCCGACGGAGCCGAGGAGCAGACCCGTGAACCCACCGCGGCCGCGGTGTCCCACGACCACCAGCGTCGCGGTCGTCGACTCCTCGACGAGGACCTGGGCCGGCGCCCCACCGATCACCTCGCGGTCGATCTCGAGCTCGGGCGCGACGGCGGCGGCCGCCGCGGCCGCCGTGTTCAGCGGCCCGCGGGCGGCCCGCATGCGGGTCAGGTGCTGCTTGTCCGTCTCCCGGGGCGGGAGCACCAGATCGGTCCGCGGCGGGTGGACGGCGGCGACCAGGCGCAGCCGCACTCCGCGACCCTGCGCCTCTGCCGCCGCCCAACGCACCGCCTGCAGGGCGTGGTCCGAACCGTCGATCCCGACGACGACCGCGCCGCCGACCATGCCCGCCATGCGTCCTCCCCGTGTGTGGGCGATGCTCCACCGTCTGCCCGCGACACCCCGCCGCGCAGCGGCGCTCCGGCCCGTCCCGACGAGGCCGAAGGGCCCGGGCCCGATCGGCGCAGGTAGAAGGCCCGCGCGTGCGAGGTCCGTCGGCACCTGCGCCGGCCGCCCGCGCCGCGTCATGCTCCGCTGCACGTCCACTTTGACCTGGCTCGTCACAGCGGCGGTGCTCGTCGTGCTGCTCGCCGTCCTCAGCATCCGGCTCGTGCAGCAGTACGAGCGCGGTGTCGTCTTCCGCTTCGGCCGGGCCCTCGACGAGGTCCGTCAACCCGGCATGCGCTTCCTCGTCCCGATCGCCGACCGCAGGGTGAAGGTGAGCACGCGAGTGGTGGTCCTGGCCGTGCCGGCACAGGGCGCGATCACGCGGGACAACGTGACCGTCCAGGTCGACGCCGCGGTCTACTTCCGGGTCGTCGACCCCGTCAAGGCGATCGTCAACATCGAGGACTACCGCAACGCCGTCTCGCGGGTCGCCTCGCTGCGCACGGTGATCGGCCGGGCCGACCTCGACACGCTCCTGTCCGACAGACAGCGCATCAGCGCCGAGCTCAAGACGCTGATCGACGCGCCGACCGAGCAGCCGTGGGGTGTGCGCATCGAGCTGGTCGAGCTGCGCGACATCGCACTGCCCGAGCAGATGACCCGGTCGATGTCCCGGCAGGCCGAGGCCGAACGCGAGCGGCGGGCCCGGGTGATCGCCGCGGACGGTGAACGGCAGGCGTCCGAGCAGCTCAGTGTTGCCGCGGCCAGGATGTCGGGCACGCCTGGTGCGCTGCAGCTGCGCCTGCTGCAGACCGTGGCCGACGTCGCCGTCGAGAAGAACAGCACCCTCGTCATGCCCTTCCCCGTCGAGATCCTGCGGTTCTTCGAGGAACGGATGCACGAGCTGCGCGAGGCCGTCCCTGCCAGGCCCCACGAGCACGAACCGGCCCGTCCGGTTCGGCGTCCGCGCCCAGCCCGGCGAGGACATGTGCCGGTGTCCGGCTGGTGCGCGAAGCCCCCTGCGCTCTCGTGGTCGTCCGGGCTGCACCGGGGCGACCGGTACCGGACCGCGCGCGGCCGGTGCTGGTCGCGGTCGACGGGCGCCCCGGCAGCGCGGCCCTTGTCCGCCGTGCGGCCGAGCTCGCCGCCGGACGGGACGCCGCCCTGCACGTGGCGCACGTCTGGGGAGAGAGCACCGGCGACGTCCTCCGCCGGCTCGGACGCCGGCAACGGGTGTCCCATCGGGAGGAGGCCGAGCAGGCCCTGCAGGACATCGCCGCAGCCGTCACGGCAGATCACCCCGGGCTGCGGGTGCGGTGGACCGTCGAGCGGGGCGGCCCGGCCTGGTCCGTGCTGGGCTCTCGGACCAGGCCCAGCTGGTGGTGGTCGGCCGGCACCGCGGCCGGGACGTGGGGACCCTGGCCCGGATGCTGCTCCAGGCCTCGAGCTGCCCGGTCCTGCTGGCCCCGCACCCGCTCACCGCGCCCGTTGCCGACCCCCACGCCGGCGTCGGCGTCATCACCGAGCCACGACGGCGTCGGCTTCGGGCCCGGGCCCCGGAGGCGACCGCCGGGCGGCGGCCGGCGCGGATCACGAGCCGGCGGCCCAGGCCTGCGCCGCCTGGAGGTCCGCGTATCCGAACGCGCGGATCTGCGGATGCAGGACGTGATCGGCGAACGACGTCATGACCTCCGCGGCCGGGACGTCGGTGGCGAGCGCAAGACGCCCGACCTTGCCCTGGTGACCCACCACGAACCGGATGTGCCGTATCAGGCTGCCCAGGCTCGCCCAGCCCGGCACCCGCCGAACGTGCAGCACGACACCGGACAGCTCGCCGTGCTCGCGCATCCACGGGTCGACGGCCGCCGCGAGGCGCTCGAAGTCCTCGATCCGCAGGGCCTCGTTCACCTCGGCGGTGACGACCCCGGTCGACTCGTCGAGGCTGACCTCGATCCTGGCCCCGGCCGGTAGCGCAGCGACCCATGCGGCCGCCGGGCCCCGATCGCTCTTCGGGAACACGCGCATCGGGAACGGGACCACGAATGCCGCCCACTGCGTGGGCGTCCGGATCCACGCGAGGTCGGTGACCACCGCGACTCCGTCGAAGCTCCCGATGGTGCGCAGGCCGAGGCGGACGTCGTCGACGACCGCGGGCGGCGTCAGACCGCTGAAGTCGTCGTCGATCTCGATCAGACAGCGCAGCTGGCCGCCCGCCCGTAACGCCTCGTCGACCATCGGTGTGATGATCTCCTCGTAGTCCTGAGGGGTGAGGCGGCCCCCGACCCGCAGGCCGAGGACGCCGTCGGGCAGGTCGGTCAACTTCTCGATCATGTGGTCCTCCGGGGCACTCGGCGATCCGGTGCGGCGAGAGCTGTGCCCGCCAGGGTCGGCGCCCACCCGGGGCCCGCGGACGAGTCCGAAGACCTCCGCCGCGCCGCCGATGTCCCTCCGGTCGCCGTGACCGAGGCCCGGCCGGCCCAGCCGCACTGCCGACGGCCCGCGGGAACGGGCCGAAGGCCCCTGAGGGCACGGGCTGCGCACGGGTTGCCTGGGAGCGACCACGGGGATCGATCCGGAGCGGAGCCGATGACCAGCACCACGCGGCACACCGCCGCGAGCACCGACGCCGCCGAGGACGCGGACCCCAGGGAGCCGGTCGACGTCCTGCTTCGCGACCTGCGGTCCTCCCGGGCGGGGCTGAGCTCCCCGGAGGCTGCGCGCCGGCTCGACCGCTTCGGCCCGAACGTGCTCGAGCAGCGTCGCGGGCGGGAGTGGCCGCGCGCCTTGCTGCGCCAGTTCACCCACCCCCTCGCCGTGCTGCTGATCGCCGCCGCACTCCTGGCGTTCGTGTCCGGCTCCCGCGAGCTGGGCTGGGCGATCCTCGCCGTGGTCGCGCTCAACGCCGTGTTCGCGTTCGTCCAGGAGACGCAGGCGAGCAAGGCGGTCGAGGCGCTCGGCCGCTACCTGCCACCGCGGTCCCGGGTGCGCCGCGACGGCACCGTCGTCGAGGTCGCTGCGGCCGAACTGGTTCCCGGTGACATCGTGCTGATCGGCGAGGGCGACCGGGTTCCCGCCGACGCCCGCCTGCTGTCGGGCGCGCTGGAGATCGATGCCGCCGCCCTGACCGGGGAGTCGGTCCCGGTGGAGCGCGACGCCGCCGCACGGGACCGGGCCGGCCGCAAGCTCGACTCCCCGGTGCTCGTCTTCAGCGGCACCGCCTGCGTGGCCGGTGCCGCCGAGGCCGTCGTGCACGCGACCGGCCCGCACACCGAGATCGGCCGGATCGCCGCGCTGACCGGCCGCCGCGGGCCCGACGAGAGCCCGCTCGAGCGGCAGGTCCGTCGGGTCGCCTACTTGATCGCGGCGGTCGCGGTCGGGGTCGGGATCGCGTTCCTGCCCCTCGGTGTGCTCGCCGGGCTCAGCTGGACCGAGGCGGCCGTCTTCGCCGTAGGTCTGCTGGTCGCCAACGTCCCCGAGGGCCTGCTCCCGACCATCACCCTGGCCCTCGCCGGCGGAGTCCGCGCCATGGCGCGCCGCGGCGCGCTGGTCAAGCGGCTGTCGGCCGTCGAGACCCTGGGGTCCACCACGGTCATCTGCACCGACAAGACCGGAACCCTGACCGTCGGGCGGATGACGGTGCAGGACGTGCGCGACCCCGCCGGGCGCGCGCTCCCCGCGGCCGGGCGGGAGCTCGCGGTCGCCGTGGCGCGCTGCGCCACCGCCGACGCCGCGGCGGGCACCGGGGACCCGACCGAGCTCGCGCTGCTGGCCATGGCCGCCGAGGCGGGAGCCGACGTCCGCGCCGACACCCGTGACCGGGACCGACGCGCGCTGTTCGCCTTCGACGCGCGCCGGCGAACCATGGCCACCCTGGACGACCTCCGCGGCGATCCGTCGGGCGGCCGCTGGATCCATGTCAAGGGAGCCCCCGAGGTCCTCGTCCCGCGCTGCGCACTCGGGACCGCCCGGACGGCCGCGGTCGAGGCCGCGGTCGACGAGATGGCCGGCCGCGGGCTACGGGTTCTCGCCGTGGCACGCCGCCCGTGGGCCGACGATCTCCCGCCGACGCGCGACGTCGCCGAAGGGCCCGACCTCGAGCTGCTCGGCCTGGTCGGGCTGCTCGACCCCCCGCGCCCGGAGGTGGCCGCCGCGGTCGCCGCCTGCCACTCCGCCGGGATCCGGGTGCACGTGGTGACCGGCGACAACGGCCGCACCGCCGCCGAGATCGCCCGCCGCGTCGGACTGCGCGCCGACCTCGTCGTCGAGGGCGACGCACTCGACGCCATGATCGAGCCCGACCTGCACGAGTTGCTGGCCGGCGAGGAGGAGATCGTGTTCGCCCGGGCCGCTCCCGAGGCCAAGCTCCGCATCGCCGACGCGCTGCGCGCCGACGGCCAGGTCGTCGCGATGACCGGCGACGGCGTGAACGACGCTCCCGCCCTGCACCACGCCGACATCGGGGTGGCGATGGGGCGCGAGGGCACCGAGGTCGCCCGCGAGGCCGCCACGATGATCCTCACCGACGACAACTTCGCCACGGTTGTCGCCGGGGTCGAGGAGGGCCGGCGGGTCTTCGACAACGTGCGCAAGTTCGTGCTCTACATCTTCGCCCACGCCGTGCCGGAGGTCGTGCCGTTCCTGCTGTTCGCGCTGTCCGGCGGGCTGGTCCCGCTGCCGCTGACCGTGCTGCAGATCCTCGCCGTCGACCTGGGCACCGAGACCCTCCCCGCGCTCGCCCTCGGGCGGGAGAAGGCCGAACCCGGGCTCATGGCCCGACCGCCCCAGCATCGCGGCCGCGGGGTGATCGACCGGCGAATGCTGGTGCGCGCGTGGGGGACGATGGGCGTCGTCTCCGCCGCTCTCGGGCTGGCGCTGTTCCTGCTGGTCCTCACTCGCGGCGGCTGGACCCCCGGTGCCGCCACGGGCCCCGGCGCACCGCTGCACCACGCCTACCTGCAGGCCACCACGGCCAGCTTCGCCGCGATCGTCGCCTGCCAGATCGGCACCGCCTTCGCCGCTCGCACCGACCACACCTCGTTGTGGCGCATCGGCATCGGCAGCAACCGCCTGCTGCTCGCCGGCATCGCGTTCGAGGTCGCCTTCGCCGCCGCCGTGATCTACCTGCCGCCACTGCAGTCCGTCTTCGGCACGGCGGCTCTCCCGGGTTGGGCGCTGCTGCTCCTCCTGCCGATGCCCGTGATCGTGTGGGGTGTGGACGAGGCCTACCGGTGGATCGGTCGTCACCGGGCGGAACGCGCCCGGGCTAACGCCCCTCGACCAGCCGCCGGTGCAGCTCGCCGGTGAGCCGCGCGATCTCACGGGTGATCTCGGTGTTCGTGCGCAGCGCGGTCTCCTGCGCTGACGGCCTCGACCGGCTGATCCAGGGCTTCCTATGCTCGCACGCACGAGGCACTGGCATCGAGGTGCCGCAGGTCGGAAGCCGCCACCGGGCTTCAGAGCGTTCGCGATGGTCCCTCGTCGCCGCTCGGCCTCGCGACGCCCCCGACCCGCCACGCGACCCGGGACTCACCGCCTGCCGGCTGCGGCGGCAGCCAGCTCGCCCAGGGTCCGGCCCCAGGTGCGCGCGCGGTCCTCCTCGCCGTCGACCAGCGGCCCCTTGGTGTCGGCGACGAAGAAGTGCTCGGCCGGGGCGAGGATCACCGCCCCGAGCTTGCCGAGGAGCTTCTCCTCCGTGCGTGCCGCGTGGTCCATCTTCACCAGGATCCGGTGTCCCCCGCTGCGCGTATCGAATGCCGCGGCAGCGAGCCCTCTCCGAGGAACCCGGACGGCCTCCAGCCACTCGTGCAGGCCCGTGGCGACGTCGGGAATGACGGCGCCGTGCTGGTTCACCGCCCCCTCCCGGGTGGAGGGCCGCGGCATACCGAACGCGTGGTTGGGCCCGCCGACGACGAGGAGCCGAACGTCGGGGCCGAGCTCTGGCGGGGCCTCGGCAGCGGCGACCGCGTCCGCTCTCAGGAACGCCGACAGCCCGTCGCCGACTGCATGCGCGATCGTGCGGGCGTCGCCGAACACCGACTCGTAGACCACCAGGGCGCGTTCCATACGCTCACCACCTCGCTCACCGGCCTTGTGACGCCTTCGACGATAGGAACCGCCTGGGCCACCCCCCACGGGCGGATGACCTGCAGAGCGGAGACGAAGGACGCGTCGCAGCCGGTCGGTCCGGACGGCGGGAGGAGCCGCACACGGAGGTTGCTCGTGAACTCCCCCAGCGCGGGCGTCGAGTGTCCTCCGGACGCCGGCAGCTCCGCACACCCGAGACGGACAGGACCATCGTCACTGGACGGCCTGCCGATCGCGTCGTTCGCTGCCCCAGCACCATGCACCGCGTCGCGACCCTCCGCGGAGGTGAGGACTGTGAGCCCTTCGGGCACTCCCCGGTCTCCCGGCGGCGGCCGGCACCTGCTCGGGCTGCGCAGGCAGCCCGGCCGACTGGCGATCGCGATCTTCCGCCTGCCACTGAAGGCCTACCAGCACAACGCCGGGCCGGCGGTCGGCCGCACGTTTCTTGCCTTCACCCACGTCGGGCGCAGGACGGGGCGTTCGCACCAGTCGGTCGCCATGGTGTTGCGCCACGACGAGGCCAGCGGCGAGGCGGTGATCTGTGCCGGCTGGGGTCCGCAGACGGACTGGTACCGCAACCTGCGGGCAGAGCCCGCCACCCAGGTTCAGTTGGGCGGACGGACGTTCACCCCGCAGCAGCGGTTCCTCACCGAGGAGGAGGCGATCGACGTCGCTGTGCAGTTCCGCGGTGAGCACCCGCGCCGGATGCGCCTGATCAGCACGGTTCTCGGCTGGGGGAACCTGCGTGACGACGTCCCGTTGCGGGAGTTCGTCCGCACCCACCCGTTCGTCGCCTTCCGGCCCACCGAGCCGCCCGCACCGCGGCAGGCTCCGCCGGGTTCCGAGCGGTGAGCGGCATCTTCACTGAGGGCTCGTCCGACCCGACGGATCCCCGCTCGTGCCCGGCTCCTTCCCGCCTCCGCCGGTTGCGGCCCCGGTGGTCGCGACGTCGACGCCCATCGCCTCCACCAGCTGCTGGGTCCGATTCCGGCACACTCGCCACCGACGCTCGTTGTCGTGCACCAGCTCAGCCGATTCGCAGCACAGGTCGGCCGCCCGCGAGATGACCTCGGCGACGGCGTACACCCGGGCCGGCCCCGTCCGTGAACCGCGCAGATCGGCGCGCAGAGCGGCGGGGTCGAGGTCGACGCGTTCGAGCATGTCGGCGGCGCGAGCCAGCAAGACCCCGATCAGCGACTGCATGTGCGCGGCCAGCCAGTCGTTGCTGATGATCCGGTGTCGCTCGCCCATCACCTCGGCCAGCCCGTCGAACTCCAGCATCGACGCGGCTGTCTCCCAGGAGGACCGCATGGCGTTCCCCAGCCACTCGCCGCCCCCGGTGAAGGCCTCGGCCTGCGAACGGAGTTCGCGGATCATCGCGGTGATCTCGGCCGGGCGCCCCTCGCCCTCCATGAACAGCACACCGTCGAGCGCAGTCGCGGCCTCGCTGTTGAGATCGTCCGCGCCCGCGAACGGATTCGGGCTCCGACGGACGGACGGCACGGCGACGGTCCACCGGTCGGCCAGCGCCGACAGGGTGCGGGCGTGTCGGTGCAGCCGCAACGCGGTCTCCAGCGGAGACGTGCTGTAGAAGCGCTCGTGCTGTTGGTGGAACCGGGCCAGATTCAGTGCCGCTTCCAGCAGCGGGCTCGGCCCCGCCGAGCGGCTCACGGGAGCGCCCCGGTCGGCTGCCGACGGACTGGCGGGGTGATATCCCGCGCACTCGGGATCAGGAACGGGAGACCGGTCATTCCGACCACGGTGGTCCGTGCCTCGGACGCCGAGCAGGGCCCTACGTCCCGACTCGATGCGCGGACGCTCCCCCGCTATCTCGGGCCTTCCGACGTCGTGGTGGTGTTCTACGGACCTCCCTCCCGCTCCCCCTGCGCGAGTGCCCGGGGCGCGCGGCGCGGGCGCGGCAACCGGACGCATTCCGGCCGTTTTCCTGCCGTTCGTCCCTGCCGCGTCCCGGTCCGGGTGGACAGGCTCCCCGGGGTGGCGACACCCGACGGGAGGACGACGTGACCGACACCGTGACGACAAACGAGCAGGAGCCCCTCCCGGTGGCATGCGCCGTTCGCGCGCTGGTCCGGTGCGCCGCGACCACGGCGGTGTTGCTGGCCCGGCGCCGGGTCCACCTGCCCCGTAGCCACCTGGGAACGCGCTTGCGGTTCGCCGACGGCACCTCGGCCCGGGTGTACCGCGAGACGGTCGTCGACCGCCCGGAGCCGCGGTGTCCGAGCGTGCTCGTGGTCGAGTTCCGGCTCCGGGCTGTGCGCGGTCGCCTCGCTCACGCCGCGTTCCGGGTCGAGAGCCTGCTCAACACGCCACTGTTCGTGGGGTTCCCCGGCTACGTCTCGAAGCTGTGGCTGGCCCACGACGAGCACGGCGTCTACCGCGGTCTCTACGAGTGGGACGACCCGGCGCTCGCCCAGGCCTACTCCCGCGCGCTCTGGCGGGTGCTCGCGCTGGTGTGCGTGCGCGGATCGATCCACTACCAGGTGCTACCCGGGCTGAAGCGGGACGAGCTGCTCCGCGATCCCTCGCTGGCGGCTCGCGCCCTGCCGAAGGCCGGCGGACCCCAGTGGTGGCGCCTGGTCTCGGTTGCGTGACTCCACGACCGGACGTCCCCGCGGTCGGCGCCGGGCCGACGGGGCTGGCGCCGGCCCTACAGGCGCACGCACACGGCGCGCACGTCCGGTGGTGGAGCGCCGCCCGTCGTCCTTCCGGCCGTCCCGCGCACTCATCGTGCACCCGCACCTGGGGGTGCTCCGACCGCTCGGGGTCGTCCGGCAGGCTCTCCCGCAAGCGGGTCTGTGTGGCCGGCGCGAGCTCGGCGTCGACCAGGCGCTCATGGGCGAGCGCGTCGACAGCGAGTACTCCGCCGGCGTTGGTCACGACCGCGACCCGCGGGCCGAGGACGGATGGGCACCAGGACAAGGCGGCGAGGAGCGACGGCCGAGCATCTCGTGGACCGCAGGACCAGCGGACCTGCTCTTGCTTTCGCCGGCCCAGCTGAAGATCGAGCGCAGCAGCTTGCGGCGTTCTGTCATATGAGGCGTTCCCGGCTCGCGAGGGATGCTCGACCCCGGTACTGCGCAGAGGCTTGAGGTGAAGGCTCATGCGGTGGTCGTCTCCATACACCACCTCCACGGCAGCCCGCAGGCGAGCTACCGGTTCGCCTCCCCGAAGGGGTTAGCCCCACCGGAATTGGCGGGAACGCCCCTGCGCCGGTAGGGCAAACGGGATCGGCCGCCAGGCGCACGGCCAGCATCCTTCTCTCGTCAGCCTCCGACGACCGGCAGCTCCCGAAGGGCCGGAACCGGGTCGAGTGCGACAAGCAGACCGCGAACAACGGCGTTCATCGTCGTCCATCCAGGCCTGCTCACCGCTGAGCGACAGGGCTGTCCGGCTCAACGGACTCAGAGCCGCCTTACCGAACGAAGGCAAGAAAAGCAGTAGGTCGCCCGGGCGTCGCCGCCGCTGACCGGTGGCCACGTCGGCGGCCGCCGCCAGGGAGGGGACACGAAGATGCACAACTCGGCTCTCGGGGGCCCGGAGAAGAGCCGCCGCCCCAAGGTCGTCGTGGTGGGCGGCGGGTTCGGCGGGGTCCGGGTCGCGAAGGCGCTCGCCCGCGCGGAGGTCGACGTGACGCTCGTCGACCGCGCCAACCATCATCTGTTCCAGCCGCTGCTCTACCAGGTCGCGACCGGGACCCTGCCTCCCGGCCTCATCGCGCCGGCGCTGCGCCGGGTGGTGCGGAAGGAGCGCAACACCCGCACGGTGCTCGCCGAGGTCCACGACATCGACCTCGAGCGCAAGGTGGTCCGAGCAGCCACCCCGACCGAGGGGATCCTCGAGCTGCCTTACGACTACCTCGTCGTCGCCGGCGGGGCCACGCACGCCTACTTCGGGCATCCGCAGTGGTCGCAGTTCGCGCCGGGCATGAAGACCATCGACGACGCACGCATGCTGCGCAGCCACATTCTGGGTGCCTACGAGCTGGCCGAGCTCGCCACCGACGACGCGGAGCGCGAGGCCCACCTGACGTTCGTCGTGGTCGGGGCCGGCCCGACCGGCGTCGAGATCACCGGCCAGCTGGCCGAACTCGCCCGGCACGTGCTCCCCGAGGACTACCGCTCGATCGACACCCGGCAGGCGCGGATCATCCTGCTGGACGCGGGCCCCTCGGTGCTCTCCCCGTTCGCGCCGAAGCTGCAGGCCTACACCCGGCGCCGGCTCGAGGAAATGGGCGTCGAGGTCCGCCTGAACACCGCCGCCACGGACATGGACCACGAGTCCATCACGGTGAAGGGGGAGACGGGGCAGGACCGGATCGTCGCCCGCACCAAGATCTGGGCGGCCGGGGTGCAGGCCTCGCCACTGGCCGCGATGCTCGCCGAGGCCACCGGCACCCCGACCGACCGCGCAGGCCGGTTGGCCGTGGGCCCGGACTGCAGCCTCCCCGGCGCGGAGGGCGTCTACGCGATCGGCGACATGGTCACCACGCCCGACCGGTTGCCCGGCGTCGCGCAGGTGGCGATGCAGCAGGGCACCTACGTGGGCAAGCTGATCGCAGACCGGGTGCAGGGCGACACACGCACGCCGTCCCCCTTCCGCTACGTCGACAAGGGCAGCATGGCCACGATCGGCGCCCGCCAGGCGGTGGCCGACGTGCGCGGCGTCACGATCACCGGATACCTCGCCTACCTGCTCTGGTGCTCCGTGCACGTGATGTTCCTGGTCGGCTGGGGCAACCGGCTGGGCACGCTCTACGACTGGGTCCGCTCGCTGCGCCACGCCCGCAACCGGGGCCACCGGCTGATCAACCTGACCGGTGCCAAGGCGATCGAGATGGCGCCGCAAGCAGCCTGACATCCCCGCACCCCGGCTTCTCCTGGCTCAGGCCTGTCCGAGGCAGGAACCGGCTCGTGCTGAGCTTGCGGGTCTGGCTCGGATCCAGGACGTGTCCTCGCCGAGCAGACGCCCGCGAACGGGAACACGCAGCGAGGACGACGCCACAGGAGCGGCCCTGCACGCAGGCCCCCGGTACGCCACCATCACGAGCATGCCGAAATACCGGGTCAACGACGCCGCGGTCGATCACGCACACCATCTCATCGACGCCCGTCGTTACGTCCTGCGTAGCCGCTGGGGCGACGTCCAACCCACCGCTGCCGACGGAACCCGCTATCTCAAGACCCACACGTGGGACGACTACGGCTCCTGGCACCTCGGCCTCACCGACGGCGCCGCCGACGACACCAAGCGCCGCTATGCCTTCGTCTTCGGTGACTACACACGCATACACCGTATGGGCATCATCAGCTGCCACTACCGCGCCGCCGAGTGGGGCCACAAGGAGATCGAGCTCGCAGCCCACGAGCTGCTGCAGTACCTCGACGACTCCCGTCGGTAGCGGCAAGGCTCAGCCCGACAGCGGTCCGGAACTCCGGCATGGTCGATGGTCGCCCTGGCTTCCGCTGTGGCGCGCTCGGGTTGTCGCCGAGCATCCGGCCAGCTCCACCCGCCCGAGCCGTTGCTCGCCCGGCTCACCAGCTTGAAGCCCCCCGACCTCTTCGGGGTGCAGGTCGAGACGGACCGCACGAACCGCACCGAATGCCGCCAGCGGCCCTGCTCAAAGGCGGATCGACCATGAACTCGACCACCACGTTGGCGCCACTTGCACGCAGACGACCCCGTCTGGGGCGCTGCCCGAACCGGGCCGACGGGATCACCCACCCACCGGATGAGCCACGCGCTCGGGCTCGCCCTGCCGGACTGGGTCGCCGCTGTCGCACTCGCCCTTGGTCTGCTCGCCTGGACGGCGACCGCCACCGGCCTCGTCGGCGTCGCGGTCCGGTCCCTGCTCCGCCGGACCCGCTCGGTACGCCTCAGGCCGAGGCGAAGCGGGCGAGCTCCTCCCGGGCGTGGATCACCCGAGAGGTCTCCTCACCGCCCGCGTGGGCGAGCTCGTCGGCGAGCTCGTGGGCGGCGGCGAGGCGGTGGTGGCGGCGGCGCCGTTCGTACCCGTGGGCGGCGCGGCGGTAGGCGCGGCGGGCCTTCGCGTCGTCGGAGAGGGTGGCCAGCTCCTCCTCGGTCAGCACACCGGCCGACACCTCCGGCGCCAGCACCGCGCGGACGAACCCGCGCTCGCGCGGCACCGCGAGCCGGAAGGCGGTGACGACGGTGGCCACCGCCAGCACGGCCACGACGATCCAGTAGCCGAACACGAGCGGAGTGGACCCGCCGAGCAGCGTGGTCCCGATCCCGATCGCCGAGTCCCACAGCCCGTGCAGCAGCATCGCGGCGAGCATGAACGCCAGGCCCCGCAGCCTCCGCCGTGGCTCGGCGGGGGTGCCGAGGAACCAGAGCAGGCCGGCGCCGAACACCGCGCTGGTAGAGGATGTGGCCGACGAAGCCGGTGGGCCAGCCGCAGCTCGATCGTGCCCAGTGCGTTGCCGATCTGGTCGGCCCCGAACTGCTGCGCCGCCGACCCGAGCGCGTACTGGACGTCTTCGACGACGAGGAACCCGAGGCCGCTGAAGGCGCCGAGGACGAACCCGTCGAACGCGGTGCGCACCACCCGCCGGCCCAGGACCAGCAGCAGCAGGACCCCGGCGCCCTTGGCGAGCTCCTCGACGATCGGAGCGACGATCCCGGCGCCCCACAGCTGCGCCCACTCCGGGGAGATCCCCAGGCCGAGCAGGTCGATCAGCGGGGTGTTGCCGTTGGACGCGATCGCCCCCGCCGCCCCGAACGCCCCCACACGACGGCGAGGACGATCGCCGGGCCCGGCACGCCGGCGTAACGGTCGATGTGCACGGTGAACCACCAGAACAGCGCCCCGTACAGGCCGAACAGCACGCCCGCCGCGACCAGCGCGGGGCCGTACCAGCCGGACTGGCCGGTGAAGTACGTGCCGTAGATCAGCGCGCCGAGGCCCACGATCAGCAGGTACACCCAGTAGGCCAGGTTGCGGGGCTGCCACAGCGGCACCCGGTTCCCCCAGCCCGAGGCCTCCAACGCGGCGGCGCGGTCGACGAGCAGGTCGGCCGCGGTGTCGCGCGCGGGTGCCGATAGCGGCGCCGAACACGATGCTGGTCTCGCGCAGCGCCCCGACAGCTGCGGTTGCGCCGCTGGTCTGGACGACCAGCACGAGACCGTAGGCCGCCAGCGACACCACCCCTCCGCCCAGGCCCGCGACCAGCACCGACCGCGGCTGGGCGACCAGGGCGCGCCGCCTGCGCACCAACGCGATCAACGGCAGCACCGGACCCTGCAGCAGGAACATCCACCGCGTAGACCAGGACAGGGGTGGTGCCGACCGCTGTGGCGTCGACGACGGTGAAGCCTGCGCCGGCGACCTGTTCGCGATCTACACGAAGTGCTTCGTCGACGTGTGGGCGCTGTCGAAGCCGGCGTCGTGGTGACCTGATCGTCGCGTGACCCGACGTGACTACCTGAACGACCCGCAGGCTCCGAAGCCGAACAGCATCGTCATCGCGGCGAGCGCCTCAAAGGGAGAGGGATGACGCCCCGGGGGCCGGCTCAAGTGCCGAAATCTGAACGCCAAGCACTCGAATCCGTACAGCACGATATTCGGTGTGACGGCCGGGAATTCCTGGGGCAGCGGGTCTCCAATCCTCCATCGGACCCGCGACGGCGCGACCGTCCTTGTGGACCCCATCGTCGTGGGCCCTCCCGGACGGCCGCGCTGTTCAACGGGACGCTGCTACCAGCGACAACTGCTGCGGTTGGCGGTGGTCGGCCGCGGTACGCCGCAGGCCCCGGGCCGGGAGGAAGGAGGCGTCGATGAGCCAGCAGCCCCGTCGTAACGAGCGGCGCTTCTACCTCTACCCGCAGCGCCGGGTCGTGGCGGTCCTCGACGACGACGCAGATGTCCAGGCCGCAGTCGACGGCCTCAGACAGACGGGGCTGGACGTGACGAAGGTGAACGTGCTCAGCGGGCCGGAGGGGGCGCGCCTGTTGGACCCCGCCGGCACCAAGCATGGCCCGGGCGCTCGGTTCGTGCGGTTCCTCCAGCGGGGGGTGTTCGAGGGCGAGGCGCTCCACGTCCATGAACGCGCGCTGAACGCCGGACACCACGTGATCTACGTCCCGGTGCGCGGCGACGGGCAGCAGGCACAGGTTGTGAAGATCCTGCGTTCGGCGAACGGGTACGCCCTCCTGCACTTCCGCCGGTGGAGCGTCGAGATGTTGCCTCCGTAGCTCCTGCCCGGCGCGCCTGCCGTCGGGCTGCGCGCGTGACGAGAGCGCCCGGAGGGGTCGCGGCCCCGCAGGCGGCGAGGGTGGGGCGCGGGCCGCCCGCTTCCGGCCGGTGCAGCGGTCGACTGCGCTCTACCATCCTGCGGCATGGCCGACAACGAAGACGGCTTGGGCCGGACCCCTGGTCTGCCCTTGACCGATGAGCAGCGCAACGAGCTGGTCGCCCGACAGGCGCGCCTCAACAAGGCGCTCGCTGAGGTCGAGGCGGCGCAGAACGAGAGGGACGCCTTTTTCAGCGATCTGGACGACGAGGGTGTCGACCCGACCGAGATGGCGAGGGCGCTCGGGGTGCACCTGCTGACCGTCACTCACGCGCTGGCCAACCTCCGCAAAACCCAGGCGGCGCAGCGGCTCGCTGCGGACGCGCCTCGCGCCGCGGCGCAGGCGGCCCTCGACCGGGCGCAAGAGCACGTCGATCAGGCCTGGAAGAACCCGCCCGGATAGACTCGGCCGGTCCGGGATGCACGGGCTGACGCACCGCGCGGTGGATGCCGCCGCCGGCCTGGCGGGCGGGTCCACCTCGAACCACTTCCGCACCCGTGATGCCCTGCTCAACGCGGTGGTGGAGCAGTTCGCCGACCGGGAACGGGCGAACTGGGAAGACCTCGCGACGAGGACGTACCCCGTCACGGCCCAGGAGTTCGCCCGCGCCCTGGCCGTGTTCGCGCAGGAGGCGACCGGGCCGCAGCGCACGCTGACCCTGGCCCGGTACGCGATCCTGGTCGAGGCCGGGATCCATCCGTCGCTGCGGGCCCAGCTGCTGGCCACCGGTGCCCGCGTCAACACCTGGTTCATGAACTGGCTGCGCATCGCCGGCTCCACCGCCCCCGAACGCGACGCGCCGATCACCATGAACCACTGGACCGGGATCGTCCTGCACGAACTGGCCGTTCCCGACCCGGCGTTCGACCCGTACCCGCAGATCGAGGCGCTCGTGGCCGGTGTGCTCCGTCCACGCTCCACGGAGGTGCCGACATGACCGACGACCAGCCGGGTCGCCCGGCCGTCATGGACCCCATCCCCCTCGGCCGCCGCCACGACATGCCAGCACGTGCCGCGGCCACTGCCGCCAGCCGGGCGCTGTCCATGCGATGGCCGCCCGCGCACCCCGCGACCCGTGCGGTGGCCGGGTTTCGCCTGACCGCCATCGACACTGTCTGGTCGGCCGGCGAAGGCCCGCAGGTCCACGGCCCCATCGCCGCGCTCCTGCTGGTCTGCTGCGGGCGCGTCGTCGCCCTGCCCCAGCTGACCGGCCCCGGCTCGGCCGCTCTTGCCGCCCGATTCTCAGCACCCGCGCCGATCTAGATCGACGCCCTGCGGCACCCCCGCCCCGATCGCCCCGCCGGAAGCCCAGGACCCGTGACCGGCCCAGTGTCCGCGTAGTGGGGGCCGAACGGGCCTGTGCTCGGTCCGGGCCGAGCAGTCCACTCTCGATGGGGCGGCTTACCACGGGAGGGGAGAGCGTGGACACGACGATCGTCCGGGGACGCCCCGGGGACGCGGCCGTGGTGATCCGGTTCCTCGGCGAGGTCGGCGCGAGCGTGCGCGGAGAGGGCGCCCCCGCGCTCATGACCCCCCGCATGCAGCGGCTGGTGGCCCGGGTGGCGCTCGCCCACGGCTCCGGTGTGCCCCGGGACCGCCTCGCCGCTGAGCTGTGGCCCGACTCGAGCGCGCCCCAGGCACGGACGAACCTCCGCAAGCTCCTCCACGACCTCCGCGGCGCGACCTCCGGCCTGCCGGCGCTCGTCGACACCCGGGACGGGGCGGTCCGATGGTGCGCCGGACCGTCGGCCTGGATCGATGTGGCCGCGTTCGGCGACGCCCTGGCCCGCGGTGATCTTGCCGGGGCGGCGGAGAGCTACGGAGGCGATCTCCTGCCGGGGCTCGACGACGACTGGGTGATCGAGGAGCGCGAGCGGCTGCGCCGCCGTGCTGTCGAGGCGCTCGCCCGCCTGGCGGCCACGGCCGAGGCCGGAGGGCGCGACGACGACGTCCTCAGGCACACCCGGCGTCTGCTGCGGCTCGACCCCCTCCACGAGTCGGCCAGCAGGCTGTTGATGCGGGCCCACGCCCGGCAGGGCGAGCGGAGCGAGGCGCTGCGGACCTACGAGCGGCTTCGGGACGGCCTGCGGCGGGAGCTGGATGTCCGGCCCGAACCTGCGACCGTCGCCCTGGTCGAAGAGCTGCGGTCGCCGTCCCCCGGGCCCGCCTTCGTCGGGCGGCGGGCCGAGTGGCAGGCGGCGCGCACCGCGTGGGAGCAGGCCGCGCACGGCCGTGCCCGGCTGCTCTGCGTGACGGGCGAGGCGGGCATCGGGAAGTCCCGCCTCGTCGAGGAACTGGCCCGGCACGCGGCCGCCGACGGCCACGCCGTGGCCTACGGGCGTGCGTACGAGGCCGGGGGCCGGCCGCCGTGGGGTCCGGTGATCGACTGGCTGCGCTCCGGGCCCGTGTCGACATGCCTGCACACCCTCGACGACGCCTGCCTGGTCGAGCTCGCCCGCCTGCTGCCCGAACTCCGCGCCGAGCGCCCCGACCTCCAGGACGTTCCGTCGTCCGCCGAGGTGGGCGGGCGCCGCCATCTCCTCGACGCCGTCGTCCGCGGTCTCCTGGCCGTGCACCGTCCGCTGCTGCTCGTCGTCGACGACCTGCAGTGGTGCGACGCCGACACCCTCGACCTGTGCGGCTACCTGGTCCAGAGGGCTCCGTCGGCTCCGGTACTCGTCACCGGCACGCTCCGGGACGACGAGGTGGGCGACGCGCACCCCGTCACGACGCTGCGCGGCCGTCTCGCCCGGGCCGGCGCCCTGACGGTGATCCCCCTCGGACCGCTCGACGAGCAGTCGACCGCGGAGATGGCCACCCTCGTCGGGCAACGGGAGATGCCCACCGAGGCGGCGGCGCGGCTGCACGAGGAGACCGAGGGCAACCCGCTCTTCATCAGCGAGGCCGTGCGCGCCGGGTTCGGGACGCGCCCAGCTGGGCCGATCATGATGACGCCCACCGTTCGTGCCGTGATCAGCGCCCGGCTCGACCGCCTCACGCCGGAGGCCCGGAGGCTGGCGGAGGTGGCGGCGACCATCGGTCGCGAGTTCACGGTGCCCACGCTCGCCGCGGCGGCCGGCCGCAGCGAGGACGACCTGACCGACGATCTCGACGAGCTGTGGCGACGGCACATCGTCCGTGCCCGGGGCACCGTCTACGACTTCAGCCACGACCGGCTACGCGACGTGACGCTGGACTCGATCAGCCCGGCCCGCCGGCGCAAGCTGCACCGCTGGGTCGCCGAGGCCATCGAGACGCAGCACGCCGCGGATCTCGGCCCGGTCGGCGCGCGCCTCGCGCTCCACTTCGCCGGCGCGGGTCTGGGATCCCGCGCCGTCGAGGCCTACGAACACGCAGCGCGGCACGCCTATCGGGTGTTCGCCCTCGACTCCTGCATCGCGCTGCTCCGGCGGGCACTGCGGCTGCTGGACGACGTGCCGCGAAGTGCGGCCCGCGACGAGACCGAGTTGCGGCTGCTCACCGCGATGGGCGCGCCGATGGTCGCGCGGCTGGGGTACGGGGCGGCGGAGGTCCGGCCCTGCCAGGAGCGCGCGCTCACGCTGCACCGCAGGCTGGGCCGGCGTCCCGATGCGTCGCTGCTGCGCGGGCTCGCGCTCCACGCCGTGGCCCGCTGCCGGTTCGACCGGGCCGAGGAGAACGGCCACGCGCTGATCGCCGCGGAGCGGTTCGATCGCACCGCCCGCGTCGAGGGCGAGTACGTCCTCGGCGTGACGAGTTTCTGGCGCGGTGAGTTCGCCGCGGCCGAGCGTCACCTCGGCGAGGCGATCGCCCGGTACCGCCGCGAGGACGCCTCGGAGCACATCGCGCGCTACGCGCAGGATCCCCTGGGTGTGTGCCTGTCCCGGCTCGCACTCACCCAGCTCTTCCGCGGCCACCCGGCGCGGGCCGACCGGTCGATGCGGGAGGCGCTGCGGGTGACGACCGAACTCGAGCACCCGATGACCACCGGCTACGTCCGTGCCTTCGAGGCGGTCCTGGCCGCCCTCGAGCCCGTCGGCCACGACCTGCGCGCGGCGGTGGCGGCCCTGGACAGCGTGACCTCGACGATGCACATCGGCTACTTCGCCGTGGTCGCCGAGTTGTTGATCGGCTGGTCCGACCTCCTCGACGGCGACCACCGCGGCCTCGCCGCGCTCCGCAGGGCGACCGACCGCATGCGCGGTGACCAGCCGCTGCACCTGACGTTCGGGCTCAGCCTGCTGGCCCGCGGCCACCACCTGTGCGCCGACCCGGCCGCCGGCCGGGCGATCGTGGCGGAGGCACTCGCCCTGACCGGCAGCACCGGTCAGCGCTACCTGTCGGCCGAGTTGCTGCGCATCGACGCGGAGCTGCTCGCGTCCTCCGATGACCGGAGCGGCGCGGTCGACGTGGCCGGGCGAGCCGTCCGGACGGCGGTCGAGATGAAGTCGCCGTGGCTGCGCGACCGCGCGCTCGCCACGCTGTCGGCCCTGCCGGGTGATCGGGAACGCTCCCGGAACGCCCGTCCGGGACAGTCGCCCGCGCCACCAGCGAGGGAGGGGACATGACCACGATCGCCGAACTGCGCGAGCAGGTACGCGGCCCCGTCGTCGAGCCGGGGGACGACGGCTACGACGAGCTCCGCGCGGTCCACAACGGCATGCACGACCGCCGGCCCGCACTCATCGTGCGGGCGTCCGCGGCCGCGGACGCCGTTGCCGCCGTGAACTACGCGCGCGAGGCCGGCGTCGACCTCGCGGTCCGCGGCGGCGGCCACAGCGGCCCCGGGTTCGGCACCTGCGACGGCGGGGTCGTCCTCGACCTCGGGTTGATCAACAACGTGTTCGTCGACCGGACCAGGAAGACCGCCCGGGTGGGCGGCGGCGCCACCTGGGGCGACTTCAACCACGCGACCCACGCCTACGGCCTCGCCACCACGGGCGGGATCATCTCGACCACGGGGGTCGGCGGGCTGACGCTGGGTGGCGGGATCGGCTATCTCGCGCGCGGCTGCGGCCTGTCGTGCGACAACCTGGTGAGCGCGGAGGTCGTCACCGCCGACGGCCGACTGCTCACCGCGAGCGAGTACGAGAACGAGGACCTGCTCTGGGCGCTGCGCGGCGGCAGCGGGAACTTCGGGGTCGTCACCTCCTTCGAATTCACCCTGCACGACGTCGAGACGATCTACGGCGGTCCGATGCTCTACGAGGTGGCGGACGCGCCGGCGATCATGCGGGTGTACGACGAGTACATCCGGGAGGCTCCCGAGCAGCTCGGCGCGTTCTTCGGCTGGCAGATCGCCCCGCCGCTGCCGTTCATCCCGGAGGAGCGACACGGGGACCTGTTCTGCGTCATGGTCACCTGTTGGAGCGGGCGACCGGAGCAGGGTGAGCAGGCGATCAAGCCGTTCCGCGACGTCGCCGAGGTCAAGGCCGAGCTCGTCGGGCCGATGCCGTACCCGGCGCTCAACTCGGCGTTCGACGGGCTGTTCCCGAAGGGCATCCGGCAGTACTGGAAGGCCAACTACGTGCAGGACCTGCCCGACGACGCCATCGCCGCCCATGTCGAGCAGGGCCGACGCGTACCGACCGTCTCCTCGACGATGCACCTCTACCCGCTCAACGGTGCGGTCTCCCGGGTGGGTCCGGAGGAGACGGCGTTCGGCCACCGCGACGCCCGGTACGCGATGGTCATCCTGGCCGCCTGGCCCGATCCCGCCGACGACGAGGCCAACAGCCGCTGGCCGCGCGAGTACTACGACGCGGTCCAGCCCTATTCGGGCACAGAGGGTGGTTACGTCAACTTCATGTCCGCCGACGATGCCGCACGCGCGCCGGAGAACTACGGGCGCACCTACGACCGGCTGCGCGCGATCAAGGCCACGTACGACCCGGAGAACCTGTTCCACCTCAACCAGAACATCCCTCCGGCGGGCTGACCGTCACCGCACCGAGGACCGTTCGCGACGGCACTGTTCCGTATCGGTGGGCGAAGGTACGGGGCGAGCAGTCCGGTCCGGTCTTCCAGATGTACGAGCGCGGCGACCGCGTGGGGGCGGTCGACGCCTTCATGACCGCCATCGGCGACTCGAACTGGCGACGCAATACGGCATGACGCGCCCGTTCGAGTCGGACGAGCGGGTCGGGGCGGCGGCCGGCGAGAACCGGCCGCCACCCCCTGACGTCCCTAACCTGCCCGTGCGGCGAGGCTCTCGCCGACGGCCACCATCTGCGCACTCATCTGCCGCTGCGCGGTGATCAGCTGGTCGACACAGCCACGCTGGGTCGCCAACGCGGCCTCGGTCATCCGGAAGCCCTCGTCGACCACGGCCCGAGCCCCGGCCGGGGGTCCGGCGTCGACGGTGCCCACGGTGCGGGCAGCCCCGCCGAGCAGGGCGAGCGGATTGAGCTGCAGGGTCAGCTCGACCAGCGCATGCGCTGCCCGGGTGGCGGCGTCCTGGTTGTGACGCACGACGTCCTGCATCGCGGTCCCGGTCTGCACGGCCATCTCCCGCCACCGCTCGCTGAGCTCGGCGGCGGTCCGGTCGATCGACGGGCCCGCCTCCGGCCCGGTCGGCCGCTCCTGCTGCGGGCCGCTCGTGCGGGCTCCCGACGTCGGTGCGCTTCCCGCCTGTGGATCGGTGTGTGCGTCGGCGGTGTTCCGAGGGTGAGACTGGGTCGAGGTCGGCATGTCCTGATGTCCCTCCGAGTGATCGTTCCGAGCGGTTCGCTCAACTGGGGTCGACAGACAGGCGTCGCGTCGGCTCCGCCGCACCCACGGGCCGTGTGCCCGAGCCCGGCCCGCCGTCGGGGCCGGCGGTCGTGTCCGCGGACCGTCCGAGCCGGATGCGACCGGATCGGTCCGAGGCCGACGCGGACCCCGACGCGGGCCCGCAACGCGGTGCAGCGCAACCGCTCCCCGCGGAATTGCTCCACCGCGTCCCGGCCAGCGGGCCGTGCCTTCCACACTCTGAACCGCGGCAGCCACCCGAGCGAGGTCGAACGGCTCCCTCTCCGCCCGCCCAGCCCGGTCTCCGGGCGCGGCATCGCCGAGGCGGCGCAGTGGTACCGCCGATTCGGCACGACGCGAAGGGCGTCGCCGCCGCGTGACACCGCCGCGGACGCCGCCCGGCGTCGAGCCGTGCATGACCTGCCTCACGCACGAACGTCCCGGTGCGGTCGCTGGGCCGAGTCCGGCCTCGGCCGTCTCGGGCACGAGGGCCCGGCGAACGGTCACGTCGCAGTGCGGCCGTTGCAGGAATGCGCCGCGATCCTCGAATCGGTACTCCGGATCGGGAGTGTGGGCGCGAAACCGCGGGGGTAGCTCCGGACCCGTCCGGCCCTCGCCCCAAGAGGTCCGGGCCCGTGGGCCGAGCACCGGCCGGACCGTCGAGCGGGCCGGTGCGTCCCGGACCACACGACCGGCGCGGGCGCACCACCCGCGGAGGCATCACCCGTCGAGAGGGAAGCGCACCATGGCTCAGGAGCCGAGGACCACGAAGCCGAACCCGGCGAAGACGACACGCCCGCTGCCGGCGGCGACCAGGCCGAAGGCCGCCCGGCCGGTGAGCGCCGCGCCGAACGAGCCCGCGGTGACGCCGGTCGGTGTCCCCGTCGCCGAGGCCGACCGTGGCAGCCCGGGCGTGAGCCGCCGCGCCCGCGAGCAGGGCGACCGCGCGCCGAAGGGCACGACCGGCCCCGCCGGGCCGATCGGCGAGCGCGGGGACAAGGGCCCCCAGGGCCCGGCCGGCCCGCCCGGTGAGCCGGGCGACCGCGGCCCGAAGGGACCGACGGGCCCCGTGGGCCCCGTCGGCGAGCGCGGCGACACGGGCCTCCCGGGTCCGGTCGGGCCGCGCGGGGAGCAGGGCCCGGAGGGGCCGACCGGTCCGCAGGGCGAGCAGGGCCTCGCGGGTTCCGCCGGCCTCCCCGGTGAGCAGGGAGAGCGGGGTCCGGTCGGGCCGCAGGGCGAGCAGGGCCCGGCCGGACCCTTCGGCCCGCCCGGCGAGACGGGAGAACAGGGGCCCCAGGGTGAGCGGGGTCTGGCCGGCGCCCCAGGGCCGCAAGGCGTGATCGGGGAGGCCGGCGAGAAGGGACCGCGCGGCCTGCAGGGCCCCCAGGGCGACGCCGGTGAGAAGGGTGCTCCCGGGGTCCGCGGAGAGCAGGGCCCCCAGGGCCCGCAGGGTGAGCAGGGGCCGCCCGGTCCGGCCGGGGTCCCCGGGGTCCAGGGCCCGCAGGGTCCGACCGGGCCGGCCTGGCTGTACCAGCCCAGCCCGGTCGAGCTCGCGGGCAAGGTCAAGCAGGCCGCGTTGAACATCCGCCCGCGGACCGTGCTCGATCCCCGCGAGGGCGCCCGCTACCTGGCGACGCTGACCTCCCGGATCGTCAAGCTGCAGGGAGGCCTGATCCTGCGCGCGATCGTCGACACCGACACCGACACCGCCGCGGACCACGACCCGGCCGCGCCGGGCAACGTGCGCTCCCTCGCGCGCTGAGACAGGAGGCGCTGGTGTCCCCGTCCCGCCTCGCCGGGGCGGGGACGCGGCCGTTCACCTCGGCTCAGACGCCCGGGCGGTCCCACGTCCGGTCGGCGTGCAGGACGGCGTCGACGATCCCCTGGTAGCCCGTGCACCGGCACAGATGGCCGGACACGACCGCCCGGACCTCGGTCTCGTCGACGCCCTGGCGCTCGGCCAGCAGATGGTGGACGGTCATCAGCAGTCCCGGCGTGCAGAACCCGCACTGCAGGGCATGGTGCTCGGTGAAGGCCTGCTGGATGGGGTGGAGCGGCTGGTCGGGCGCGGCCAGGCCCTCGACCGTCCGCACCTCGGCGCCCTGGGCCTGGACCGCGAGCAGCAGACACGCGCGGACCGCCTCGTTGTCGACCTCGACGGTGCAGGCGCCGCAGACGCCCTGCTCACAGGCGACGTGCGTCCCGGTCAGCCCCAGCTCGTCGCGCAGGGCGTCGGCGAGCGACGTCCGGGTCTCCACGGTGATCCGGGCCGGTCGGTCGTCAACGGTCAGCGTGACCGTGACGGGGTCCGTCGCGAGGCGGACGAGCGGGTCGTCAGGCAGCACCGGTGACCTCCGTGTCCGGCCGGAGCACCTGCTCCAGCGCGCGGCGGACGAGGCTGCGGACGAGCACCCGGCGATGGGCGGCGGTCGTGCGCTGGTCGTCGGCGGGGCGGCACTCGCGGGCGGCGACCTCGGCGACCTCCCGGGCGAGATCGCGGCCTCCTGCCCCACGCAGGTCGGCCACGGGGACCGACCAGGGCACCTCGTGCACGCCGGCGCAGGCCACGCGCACCGCGTCGACGGCGCCGTCGCGGACGTGCGCCACCACCCCGACCCCGACGAGCGGCAGGTCGCCGGGGCGGCGACCGAACTCCAGCCAGGCACTTCTGGTGTCGTCGGTGTCGAGGGGGAACGTCGCGGCGACGGCGAGCTCGTCGCCCGCCAGCGCGGTCCGTCCCGGGCCGCGGTAGAGCTCCGCCGCCTCGACGGTCCGGCCGCCCGCCGCCGAGCGGACCTCCAGCGACCCACCGACGGCGAGCAGCACCGTGGGGAGCTCGGCGGCCGGGTCGGCGAAGCAGAGGCTGCCGACGACCGTTCCGCGGGACCGGGTGCCGGGGTTGCCGACGCAGGGCAGGGCCGCGTCGAGCAGCCCCGTCCCGGAACCCCCGCGGAGCGCGGCGGCCTGGCGGACCGTGGCGCCGAGACGTGATCCGCCGTCGGTCGCGGTCTGCGTGCTCAATCCGGCCACGCGGTTGACGTCCACCAGGAGGCGGGGCCGGACCTGGCGCAGAGCCATCTGCGGCAGCAGGCTCTGCCCGCCCGCGAGGACCCGGGCGCACTCGCCGTGGTCGGCCAGCAGGCCGAGGGCCTCGTCGATCGTGGACGGGGACGCGTAGTCGAACGGCGCGGGCTTCACTGGGTCAGTCCTCGGCGGGAGCCACGAGCTCGTGCGGCCGGATCGGGGTGTGGGTCACGGTGATCCCGAGCGGGGCGACCGCGGCGGCGACCGCGCAGGCCACCGCCCCCGGTGTCGCGATCATGGCCGACTCGCCCATGCCCTTGATGCCGCCGCGGGTGCGCGGCGCGGGCGACTCGAGGTGCTCGAGGGCGACCCGGGGCAGGCAGCGGGCGGTCGGCAGGAGGTAGTCGCCGAACGAGGTGGCGTGCGGGGACCCGTCGCCGCCGTAGCCCGCGTCCTCGTAGAGGGCCGCGCCGACGCCCTGGGTGAACGCGCCGAGCGTCTGGCCGTCCACGATCATCGGGTTGATCACGGTGCCGCAGTCCTCCACCACCGCCGCGTCGACGACGTCGACCCGGCCCGTCCCGGGATCCACGTCGACGACCACGGCGACGCACCCGTTCGAGTAGGTGGCGGGCGGGTCGTAGAAGGCGGTGCCTGTGAGGTCCGGCTCCGGCAACGCCGCGCGGACGGCGGGGTCGGCGACCGCGGCGGTGGCGAGCTCGGCGAGGCCGAGCGAGCCGGAGGGGCCGACGGCCTGGCCGTCGCGGAAGGTGATCTCCCCCGGATCGACCCCGAGCAGGTGCCCGGCCACCAGCGCGAGCTTGGCGGCGAGCCGTTCCGACGCGTGCAGCAGCGCCCCGCCGATCACCGTCGCGACCCGGCTCGCGCGGGTGCCCGCGGTGCTCAGCGGCGTCCCGGCGGTGTCGCCGGTGACGACACGGACCCGCCGCGGGTCGCAGGTCAGCACCGAGGCGACGACCTGGGCCAGGGTCGTCGTGTGGCCCTGTCCCTGTGACGGCGTGCCGACCACCGCAGTGACCGCACCGGACGCGTCCATCTCGACCCGCACCGAGTCGTGCGAGGCGAACGACCAGGAGGACTCTGCCGCCCCCGCGGAGCCCCAGCCCGACGGCTCGACGTACGGGCTGATCCCGACCCCGCGGTAGTGCCCGTCCGCGGTGGGCCCGGGGACCACGTTCACGGCGTCGACCAGCTTCGCCGCCCGCTCGAGCGTGGCGAGGTGGCTGCCGCTGTCGTAGGTCATGCCGGTGGGCGTGGTGTAGGGCAGATCGCCGGGCCGGACGAGGTTCTGCCTGCGCAGATCCACCGGGTCGCGCCAGAGCAGCCGCGCGGCCCGGTCGATCAGCAGCTCCCGGGCCGTGTGTCCGCTCGTCCAGCCCACGCCCCGGTAGGGGGCGATCGGCGCCTTGGTGGTGAGCACGGAGCGCACCCGCCAGCCGGTCTCCGGGATGCGGTACGCACCGGGCAGCAGGCCCGCCGCGAGATAGGCCTCGATCAGGGCGCTGGCCGAGTTGAAGGAGTACGCCCCGGCGTCGCCGAGCACGTCGCAGCGCAGGGCGCGGAAGGTGCCGTCGGCGTCGAGGGCCAGCGCGAGCTCGACGCGCTGCTCCTTGCCCTGAGGTGCCGCGACGATGTTCTCCCGGCGGTCCTCCACCCACAGGACCGGACGGTCGGCCGCGCGGGCGGCCAGCGCCACGGCGATCTCCTCCGGCGACGCCGGGATCTTCTGCCCGAACCCGCCGCCGACGTCGTCCACGAGCACGCGGACCGCGGCGAGGTCCATGCCGAGGCAGAGGGCGATCTTCCGCTGCAGCAGGTGGGGGGACTGGGTCGAGCAGCGGACGGTCAGCGAGCCGGCCACGGGATCGAACGTGGCCGAGCACGCGCGGCCCTCCATCGGTGCGGCCGTGAGCCTGCCGGTGGTGAAACGCCCGGAGACGACATGATCGGCGGCGGCGAAGGCCTCCTCGAGTCCCTGGGTCGCACGCTCGCCGCGGTACACCTCGTTGCTCGTCAGGACGGGGTCGAGGGGTGGCAGCCTCGTCGCCGTCTCCGGTTCGACCACGGGAGGAAGCGCCGTGTAGCGGACCTCGACCAGTTCGGCGCCGTCCTCGGCCAGGGCCCGGCTCTCGGCCAGCACCATGGCGACGGCCTCGCCCACGAACCGCACCCGCTCCCCCGCGAGCGCGGGCTGCGGGGTCCTGACGAGGCCGGGTACGGCGACCGCGTCCACCAGCGGCACGTGGGGCAGGTCGGCCGCGGTCAGGACGGCGACCACGCCGGGCGCCGAACCGGCCCCAGCGACGTCGACGTCCTCGATCAGGGCGTGCGGGTGGGGCGAGCGGACGAAGGCGACGTGGAGGCACTGCGGCGGCGGGACGTCGGCGGTGAACATCCCGCGTCCACGCAGGAGCCGCGCGTCCTCGAACCGTGGGAGGCGCGCCCCCAGGGAGGAGTTCGCGTCCGCATCGCGCACACCATCACCCGCCGTTCTCGACCCGACCGCTCCTCAGATGTCGTGCTGCCGTACCTGTCGTGCGAGGACAGCGGGAACTCGCGGTTCCGCCGCACCGGGACGGTAACCGAATCCGACGCGGGCGAGCAGGGGTCGGCCGGCATGACTTCCCGCGGGCACGGATGCACAGCCGTGGAACGCGCTGTCGGCTACTCCGGGTCGGACAGCGTCTGCGCGGCCTGCAGGAGCGCGGTGACCCGGGCGTCGTCCTTGTCCTGCGGCATCCGGCTGATGGTGCCGATCAGCGCGATGGTGGCCGTCAGCGAGCCGTCGACCCCGTGGATCGGGGCGGCGATCCCGCGCAGCCCGTCGTCCGACGCGTCGCTGATGGCGATGCCCGAGCGCCGGATCTCGGGCCGCTTGGCCAGCAGGGCGTCGCGCACGGTCTCGTCCAGGCCCTCGAGGGCGCGACGGAGGGCGCGCTCGTCGGTCAGGTGGGCGAGGAACATCTGCCCCTGCGCGGTCACGATCGGGAGCGTCGATCCCACGGCGACGGAGATCCTGATGAAGCGGCTCTGCTCGTCGTGCACCCGGGCCACGAGCGGACCCCGGCCGCCCCAGATCGACAGCACGGACGTCTCGCCGACGGCCTCCGAGAGACGCCCCATGACCGGGTCGGCACGGTCGAGCAGCGGCAGCCGGTCCAGGGCGAGCAGCCCGACCCTCGACAGCGTGGGGCCGAGCGCGTAGCCCTGGCCGGGGCTGTGGGTCAGCAGCCCGTGCTTGACCATCGCGGCGAGGTAGCGGTAGGTCGTCGAGCGGTTCAGGCCCAGCTGCGAGGTGGCGTAGGCGAGGTCGATCCGCGAGCGCTCGTGGTCGAACAGCTCGAGGACCCGCGTGAAGCGGGCGAGGACCTGCAGGTCCCGGCCCTCCCGCTGGCTCCCGCCGGCGAGACCCGCTGGTTCCGCCACGCTCATTGCACCTCCGACCTCGACGACGTCGTGACAGCATGCCCGAGGCTCCGGCCCTGACCCCACCGATCGCGCGCCCTGATCGGTGGCGATGCGGAATCGTCGTTGGACGACGGTCCGCGACTCGGCTTGGGTCGGAGGGTGCCCTCGCTCCCGCACAGCACCCACTGGGGATCGTTCCGCGGTGAGGTCACCGCCGAGGGCCTCCGCCTCGAACCGCGCTCGCAGGATCCCGACCCGTCGCCGATCCTGGGCAACGTCCCCTCCGCGGTCGACCACCCCGCGCGGGTGCGGCGGCCCGCGGTGCGGTGGGCTGGTGGGAGGACAGGCCGGGGCCCACCGACCGCCGCGAGCGCGACGAGTTCGTCGAGGTCGGCTGGGACGAGGTGCTGGACCGGCTGGCGGGTGAGCTCGCCCGGTACCGCCCCGACGAGGTGTACGGCGGCAGCTACGGGTGGGCCAGCGCCGGGCGGTTCCACCACGCCCAGAGCCAGGTGCACCGCTTCCTCAACCACGCCGTCGGCGGGTACGTCCGGTCCGTCGGGGACTACAGCGGGGCCGCGGCGCAGACGGTCCTGCGGCACGTCCTGGGGCCGTCCGAGGTGGTGTCGAAGGGGACCGTGACCTGGGACCAGGTCGCCGCGCACACCGACCCCCTGCTCGCCTTCGGCGGGATGAACCTCAAGAACAGCGCGGTCGGCGGCGGCGGGATCAGCGCGCACGTGGAGCGGGGCGCGATGGCGGCGGCAGCGCGGCGCGGCGCGGTGTTCGTGAACGTCTCCCCGCTCCGCTCCGACCTCCCCCGGGTCACGCTGGCTCTCCGTGCCGCCGGGCTCGGACACCGCCCTGATGCTCGGCCTGCTGCACACCCTCGTGGACGAGGACCTCCACGACCGGGAGTTCCTGGTGCGGTACTGCGTGGGCTGGGAGCACCTGGCGGAGTACCTGCGGGACAAGGACGCGGACTGGGCCGCCGCGCTCACCGGGGTGCCCGCGGAGGAGATCCGCGAGCTGGCCCGACGGGCCGCGCGCGGCCGCACGCTCGTCACGGTGGCGCAGTCGCTGCAGCGGGCGGAGTTCGGCGAGCAGCCGGTGTGGGCGGGTCTCGCGCTCGCCGCGGCCCTGGGGCAGATCGGGCTGCCCGGCGGCGGGTTCTGCTACGGCCTCGGCTCGATCGGGCACTACGGTCGCGCCCGCGTGGACGTCCCGGTCGGTGCGGTGCCCCAGGGGCGCAACGGGTGCGACGCCGCCATCCCCGTCGCGCGGATCGCCGACATGCTCCTGCACCCCGGCGAGGAGTACGACCACGACGGCGCCCGCACGCGATACCCGCACGTCCGGCTCGCGTACTGGGCGGGCGGCAACCCGTTCCACCACCACCAGGACCTCGGCCGGCTGCCGCGGGCCCTCGGGCGGCTCGACACCTTCGTCGTGCATGAGCCGGCGTGGACCGCGACCGCCCGGCACGCGGACGTCGTGCTGCCCACGACCTGGACCCTCGAGCGCGAGGACATCGGCGCCGGCCCGTTCGACCCCGTCATGACGGCCATGCACCGGCTGGTCGACCCGCCCGGCGAGGCCCGGGACGACTACGCGATCTTCACCGGGCTCGCCGAGCGGCTGGGCGTCGGCGCGGCGTTCACCGAGGGCCGGGACGCGCGGGCCTGGCTGGAGTGGCTGTACGAGCCGACCCGCAAGGGGTTGGCCGACCGCGGGCTGCCCGCTCCGTCGTTCGACGAGTTCCGGGCGGCGGGCGAGCTCGAGCTGCCGCAGGTCGCGGACTCGGGCGGGATCATCGGGGCCTTCCGGGCGGACCCCGACGCCCACCCGCTCCCCACGCCGTCCGGCCGGATCGAGCTCGCCTCGGCGACGATCGGGGCGTTCGGGTACGCCGACGCCCCCGGCCACCCGGTCTGGCTGCCGCCCACCGAGCTGCCGGACTCACGACACCCGCTCTGGCTGGTCGCGAACCAGCCCGCGACCCGGCTGCACTCGCAGCTGGACTTCGGCGCGCACTCCCTGGCGCACAAGATCCACGGCCGCGAGGTCGGGCGCGTCCACCCGGCGGACGCCGCCCCGCGCGGGATCACGACGGGGGACCTGGTCCGGCTGTCCAACGACCGCGGCGCCTGCCTCGCCGCCGCCCTCGTGACGGACGACGTCCGGGCCGGGGTGGTGCAGCTCCCGACCGGCGCCTGGTTCGACCCCCTCGACCCCGAGGCCGAGATCCCGTTCTGCGTGCACGGCAACCCGAACGTCCTCACGCGGGACCACGGCACGTCGTCGCTGGCCACCCGGGTGTTGAAGCCGAGCGTCCGGGTCCGCACGGTGGCCGTCATGCGGCACCGACCGGGAGCGAGTCGAGCAGGGTGCGGGTGTACTCCTCCTGCGGCGAGTCGAAGATCTCTGCGACCGTCCCCTGTTCCACGACCCGGCCGCGCCGCATCACCGACACCGTGTGCGCGAGCTGGCGCACCAGGGAGAGGTCGTGCGACACGAACACGTAGGTCAGCCCCAGCTCGGCCTGCAGCCGCAGCAGGGTCTCCACGATCTCCGCCTGCACGCTGACGTCCAGGGCGGAGGTGGGCTCGTCCAGCACGATGACGTCCGGGCGCAGGACCAGCGCCCGGGCGATCGCCACCCGCTGCCGCTGCCCACCGGAGAGCGCGGAGGGCTTGCGGGACACCAGCTCCTCGCCGAGCCCCACCGACCGCAGCGTGCTGCGCACCAGCGCCGCCCGCTCCCGCTTGTCCCCCACCCCGTACCGGTCCAACGGCTCGCGGACCAGCCGTTCGACCTTCCATGTGGGGTCCAGCGAGGTGAACGGGTTCTGGTACACGAGCTGCAGGTGCCGTCGCACGCTGCGCAACGAGGCGTGCGAGCGCCCGTGCAGCTCCTCGCCGGCCACCACGATCCGGCCCGCGTCCGGCTGCTCGAGCCCGAGCAGCAGCCGGATCGCCGTCGTCTTGCCCGAGCCCGACTCCCCGACCAGGGCGTGCGTCGTGCCCGCGGGGACGGTGAAGGACACGTCGTCCACGGCCGTCAGCGAGCCGAAGGTCTTGGTGACGCCCGAGACCTCGATCCGCGGGCCGCCCGCTCCCCCGTGGTCCGTCGACAGAGCCTCCCGCCCCAGGTCCCGCAGCTCGGCGTACCGGTCCGGGTTCAGCGCCGGGACGTCCGCATGCAGCCGCCGCGCGTACTCCGACGACGGCCGGGCGAAGACCTCCGCCGTCGGCCCCGCCTCCTCGACGACCCCGTTGCGCAGCACCAGCAGCGAGTCCGCCCGTTCGGCCGCGATCGCGAGGTCGTGGGTGATCAGCAGCAGCGGCGGCGATGCGCCGGCCGAACCGCTCGTAGACGCCGGCGTGCTCCCCGCGCCCGGGCACGACGACCACGGTGCCCCGGGGCCTGATGCCCTCGGGCTCGGACCAGGACGCGACGACCGGGACTGCACCCGCGACGGTCATGCGGGATCACCTCACGATTTCGTTCAGGAGTGTGTGCCGGCGGGGCGCCGGGCACGGGTGGCCGGGCCTCGGACGGACACGACGGGACCGCCCGGGGCGGCGGGGGGCGACCGAGGTCAGCGGGCGGGACAGGCCGCCGAGTGGACGGTGCCGTGGTCGATGACCCGGCGCTGCGTCAGCCGGTCCGCACGGCAGGCGCCCGACGGCACCGACGGCGCGGCGGGCGCCGGGAGCACGGCCGGCAGGGCCGGCGCCGACGGCACGGCCGGCAGGGAGCCGGTCCGGTGCGGGGTCGTCGTGCGGGCCACGGTACGAGCAAAGCCGAGTGGCGGCGCGGTGTCCAACGACGAATGGTCATCACAACCGATCACGGTCCGCGATCAGTGGTGTGAGCGTCGCCCTCCGGGCGTGACACCGCCCTATGGCGCCTCCGTCGCGACCGCGGCGAACATCCGGGAGGCGACGTCGAGGAAGCGGCGTTCGAGGTCCTCGGGCTCGATCCCGAGCTCGTCGGCGAACCGCTCCGACAGCAGCCCGAAGCCGTAGGACATCGAGGCGTAGACGGCGTACAGCGCGGCGGGATCGTCGACGGCCGGCTCGGGGTCGAGGCGTCCCAGGGTCGCGCGGCGGGTGGTGAGCGTGCGGACCGTGCGGTCGTGGTCGAGGACGAGCAGGACGATCAGCCGGATCGCCTCCCGGTAGCGGAGCGAGGCGCCCAACGAGGTGGTGAGCCACTCCGCCGTGTCCATGTCCGCCTCGCCGGGCACCTCGTCCCGCGGACGCGCGATCTCCCGCTTGGCCGCGGCCCGCAACAGCTCCTGGCGGGATCCGAAGTAGTGGTAGACCAGCGCGCGGTGGACGTCGGCGAGATCGGCGATCTCGCGCAGGTTCATCCCGTCGAGCACGCCCCGCTCGCGGAGCAGGTCGACGGCGGCGTCGACGAGGAGCTGCTCGGTCGCCGCCCGCGACTGTGCCGGGCGCCCCTTGCGGCCCTGCCCGGAATCCGGTGCGCTCTCCGCTGGATCCGGCACGACCGCCTCCTCTCCCCCGCACGCGAGCGCCACCGTACAACCGGCCGCGCCGCGGTTCAGCCGCCCTGTGGCGCGGCGACGGCGTCCCGGCCGCGGAACAGCGAGTCCGGGCTCCGGCAGGTCAGGCCCCCGTCGACGACGAGCTCGGTCCCGGTCACGTACGCCGCGTCGTCCGACGCCAGGAAGGCCACGGCCGCCGCCGCCTCCTCCGGCGTGCCCTGCCGGGCGAGCGCGGGCAGCGCGGCCCGCCAGCCGAGCGTGTCGCCGTCCGTGCCCTGCTCCCGCCGGGACATGGCGGACGCGATCAGGCCCAGCACGACGGTGTTCGCCCGGATCCCGCGGCTGCCGAAGCGCACCGCGATGTGCCGGGCGAGCGCGAGCTGGGCCGCCTTCGACGTCTCGTAGCTCAGCGCGAACCCGTTGCTCCAGGCGCCCGCGACCGAGCCGACGAACACGAACGCCCCGCGCCCGCGCTCGACCATCCCCGGCAGCGCCCGCTCGGCCGTGACCCAGTGACTGCGCACGTTGACGTCCATCGCGAGGTCGTACTGCTCGACGGTCTGGCGTCCGATCGGCCCGCCGCCGCCGATGCCGACGTTGCACACCACGACGTCGAGCGGCCCGAGCCCGGCCACCGCCCGGTCGACCGCGGCCCGGCACGCGTCGGGGTCCGCGGCGTCGGCCTCGAGGGCGAGCCCGATGCCGCCGAGGGCCGCGACGGTCTCCGCCGCCCGCTCGGCCGAGACGTCCGTGACCGCGACCGCCGCTCCCTCCGCCGCCAGGTGCATCGCGATCGCCCGGCCGTTGCCCATGGGCAGCGCCTCGCCGGGCGCGGCCGGACCGTCCGTGCCGCCGCCGACGACCAGCGCCGTGCGCCCGGCGAACCGCCCGGCCGTCACTCCGGCCATCCCGGCGTGTCCGCCTCCCGCTCGACCCCGGTGGCGTTGAGGAAGCCGGCCAGCATCCGGTAGAAGCCCGGGAGCAGCAGGATCTCGACGATCGTCGGTTCGTCGAAGGCGGCCCGCAGCCGCTCCCAGGTGCCCTCGGTCAGGGTGTCCGTGGTGGACAGCTCGTCGACGACGCCGACGAGCAGCCCCTCGTCGCCGGGCCACTCCCCCGCGTCGGCGCGGGCGAGGCGGGCGATCTCGGCCTCGGACAACCCCGTCCTCCGTCCGATGATCGTGTGGTGGCCGAACTCGTAGACCGAGCCGGTGCGCCACGCGCTGCGCAGGATCATGATCTCGCGCGCCCGCGGGTCGAGCCGGTTCCCCTCGGACAGGAACCGGTTCCCCAGCGACATCGCCTTGTGCATCAGCTCGGGGTTGTGTGCGAGCGTGCGGAAGATGTTCAGCGGCTCCGCGCCGCGCTGCAGGTCGGTGCGCATCCGGTCGTCGGGCGGGACCGGGGCGAGGCGCGGGCTCACGCCGACCAGCTCTCGATGCCGGCGTCGGCGAGGGCCATCGCACGGGCGGCCTCGATGTCGAAGTGATGCGACGCCACGATCCGCTGGGCGTAGAGGCCGCCGCCGGACAGCACGTTCGTGGCGGCGTGCCAGCCGCCGTAGGCGTCGGCGGTGTGGTCGCGGATCGCGTGGAAGATCCGCAGCCGGTTCTCCGCCGGCACGCCCGCGCGGCCCTGCATGTGCTTCCGGACGTACGCGCCGGTCTGCGGGTTCTCGAGGTCGCCGATGGTGGGCGCGGTGAGCAGCGACCCGCCCGCGATGTCGTGCAGGTGCCGGACCATCAGGCTGTAGTTCGCCGCGCCCTGGTACTTCGCGGCGTTCGTGAAGAGCTCGTTCGGGTGCACGAAACCCTGCGGGGTGACGACGGCGTTGTGCAGCGCGGCCTCGAGGCCGGCCCGCAGCATCGTCGCGTGGATGATCATCTCGGCGAGCTTGTCCTTGATGTGCGCCACCCCGAGCAGCCCGTTCGCGTCGGCGATCAGGTGCGCGAACCCCACGAGCAGCTCCGCGTTGCGCGCCATCTGCGACACCCCGCCGATTCGCTCCCACAGCCCGAGCGAGTGCGCGAACACCGCGGCGTACTGCGGGTCCCCGTCGAGGAAGACCCGGTCCCGGGGCACGAACACGTCGTCGAACACCACGAAGCCGTCCGGCGTGTGGTCGTGGCTGGTGTGCGGGAAGTGCCGCACGTCCTCGCCCCGCGGGGCGTAGGAGGAGTTGATGACGCGGACGCCGGGCGCGTTCACCGGGATCGCGCACGCGATCGAGTAGTCCCCCGCCTCGGCACCCATTCGCTTGGTCGGCATGACCATCAGGTCATGGCCGTAGGAGGCCCCGGTGATGTGCAGCTTCGCCCCGCGGACGACGACGCCCTCGTCGGACCGGTCGACCACGCGCACGTACGCGTCGGGGTCCGCCTGCTTCTGCGGCGGTCGACCCCGGTCGCCCTTCGCGTCGGTGATGCACTCCGTGATCCGGATGTCCGTGCGCTTCGCCTGGTCGTGGTAGGCGAGGATCGCGTCGACGTGCCCGGCCCCCGCCTCCGCCAGCCGGTCCGCCGCGGTCAGCAGCGCCATCAGCGAGCCGAAGGTCACCCGCGTGACGATGTCCGCCTCGCTGAGCACCGGGATCAGGTCCCGCAGGTCCCCGGGACTGCGGGGCGGGGTCATCAGCAGGTTCACCGCCCCCGGCTCCGGGTCGTGGAACCGGTCGTACGTCGCCGCGGTCAGCCGCGCCGCGGTGCCCAGGACCGGGTGCTCGGGGATGTTCTTCACCTCCTCGCCCTCGAAGAAGGTGGCGCGCCCGTCGTTCAGGGACGCGAGGTACTCCTCACCGGTCAGCACGGGACAGCTCCTCGCTCCGTCGGGCGGCGGCTGGGACGCGACGACCGGCCGCGATCACCGGTGGCGTACCTCGACCCCTGTTCTACGTAGCGTTTGACAGAGTGTCAACGACTCGCGTGACGAAGTGTCCACGAGCGGCCTGTGGCACCCCCGTCGCCGACGACCCGCACGGCGACGCGGAGACCGACCGTTGACAGTCCTCAACTCCTGAACCAATATCTTTAAAGTCTGAAGTGATCGAGATCATGGAGGAGGCCCAATGGCGGGCGACGACCTCGTCGTGGATCAGCTCTCGGTGATCTTCCGGTCCCGCACCGGCACTCATGCCGCGGTCCGGGACGCCTCGTTCCGCGTCGGCGCCGGCCGCATGGTCGGCCTCGTCGGCGAGTCGGGCAGCGGGAAGACCGCGACCGGGCTCGCCCTGTTGGGTCTGCACGACCCGGCGACGACGACGATCGGCGGCGGCGCCCGTTTCGGCGACACCGATCTGCTGAACCTCTCCCCCGCGGCGGCCGACCGGCTCCGCGGCTCGCTGGTCGGGATGATCTTCCAGGACCCGATGACGGCCCTGAACCCGCTGCTCACGATCGGTACCCAGGTCACCGAGACGATCCGGGTCCATGAAGGACTGGGTCGTCGCGCCGCGCGCGACAAGGCGATCGACGTCCTGGCCCGTGTCGGGATGCCGGACCCGGCGGGCCGGTACCGCCGGTACCCGCACGAGCTGTCGGGCGGGCTGCGGCAGCGGGCGATGATCGCCGCGGCCATCGCCTGCCGGCCGCGCCTGCTCGTGGCCGACGAGCCGACGACCGCCCTCGACCTGACCATCCAGGCGCAGATCCTCCGCCTGCTCCGGACCCTCTGCGACGACGAGGGCATGTCCGTCCTGCTGATCACGCACGATCTCGGTGCGGTCGGCGCGGTGTGCGACGACGTGGTCACCATGTACGCCGGCGAGGTCGTCGAGATCGGGCCGACCGCCGGCGTCCTCGACCGGCCGCGGCACCCGTACACGAGCCGGCTGATGGCCGCCCGCCCGCGGGTGGACGGCTGGGGCGAACAGCTCGACGTCATCCCCGGCCGGGTGCCGCCGCCCTCGGCGTCACCCGAGGGCTGCCTGTTCCGGCCACGGTGCCGGGAGGCGCGGGAGGAGTGCGCCGGGACGCAGGAGCTCGTCGCCCTCGGCCCTGGCCGGAGCGTGCGGTGCATCCGGGCGTCCGACCCGCGCGACTCGGTCGTCGTCGCCGGTGCGGGGGTCCGGTGAGCGCCCCGCTGCTCCGGACCCGGGGCCTGACGGTCGACTACCGGGTCGGCCGCGGGCGCCTCCGCGCGGTCGACCACGTCGACCTCGACCTGCACCAGGGCGAGACCCTCGCCGTGATCGGCGAGTCCGGGTCCGGGAAGTCGACCATCGCGAGCGCGCTGCTCCGGTTGGTCCCCGTGGCCGATGGGTCGGTCGAGTTCGACGGCCTGGACTGGGCCTCGCTCCGCGGTGCCGCCCTCCGTCGCGAGCGGCACCGCATGCAGTTCGTCCCACAGGACGCGGGGTCCTCGCTCGACCCGCGCTGGCGGGTCCGGGAGTCGGTGGCCGAGCCGCTCGTCGTCGCGGGGACGTCCGCGCGGCAGGCCCGCGACCGGGCCGCGGCGATGCTCGACCGGGTCGGCCTGGAGGGACCGCTGCAGGAGCGGTTCCCGCACCAGCTCTCCGGCGGGCAGCGGCAGCGGGTCGCGATCGCGCGGGCGCTCATCTCGAGACCCCGGCTGGTGATCTGCGACGAGGCCGTGTCCGCGCTCGACGTCTCCCTGCAGGCCGAGATCGTGAACCTGCTCGTGGAGCTCCGTGCGGAGCGCGACCTGACGTACGTCTTCATCACCCACGACATCGCCCTGCTGCCCTACGTCGCCGACCGGGTGGCGGTGCTCTACCTCGGCCAGGTCGTCGAGTCGGGTCCCGCGCGGGAGGTGCTCGTCGATCCGCAGCACCCCTACACGCAGGGGCTGCTGTCCTCGCTGCCCGGCGCGCACGCGGCCGGCGGGGCCGAACGTCCGGTCCGCGGGGAGATCCCCGACCCGGCGAACCCGCCCACCGGCTGCCGCTTCCACCCCCGCTGCCCGGTGGCGGTCGACGGCTGCCCGCAGGTCGAGCCCGCCGTCGTCGCGGTGTCGCCGGCCCACTCGGCCGCCTGCCACCTGCTCGAACCGCAGTCCGCGACAGCGGACCCGGCTGTCCCGCTCCCGTCGTTCCTCCTCCGAAAGGCTCGATCGTGACCCTGTACCGGACAACGGCGTCCGCTGTCGTCAGGCGCGCGCTGCTCGGCCTGTTGGGCGTGGCCCTGCTGGTGACCGCGGCGTGCGGCGCACCTGCTCAGGGTGGCGGCACGACCGACACCACCCTGACGGTCGCCATCAGCAACAACCCGTCCTCACTCGACCCGCAGGCCGGGCCGTCGGGCACGGACCACGTGGCGCTGTACCCGCTCTACGCCACGCTGGTGGAGTTCGACCCGGCGACGCTGAAGGCCACCCCCGGCCTCGCCGAGTCGTGGTCCTTCACGGACCCGACCACCCTGCAGCTGAAGCTCCGGCCCGGCCTGACGTTCTCCGACGGCAGTCCGCTCGACGCCGCCGCGGTCAAGGCGAGCCTGGAGCGCTACCGGACCCAGACCAACAAGGCCGACCTCTCCAACGTCACGGCGGTCGAGGCCCCCGACGCGACCACCGTGCTGCTCAAGGAGAAGACCCCGGACAGCTCGCTGGTCCTCGTCCTCGCCGACCGCGCGGGGATGGTCGTCGGCCCCACCGCGTCGAACGCCGACTTCGCGCAGAAGCCCGTCGGCGCGGGCCCGTACACGCTGGTGAGCTACAGCCCCGGTGACCGCCTGGTGCTCAAGCGCAACCCGAGCTTCTACGGCACCCCGCCGCCCATGGAGAACCTGGAGATGCGGATCATCACCGATCCGAAGGCCGCCGCCAACGCGCTGCTCTCCGGTCAGATCGACTTCGCGGACAACCTCGACGCCAACGACATGCCGCAGCTGCAGAACAGCGGCAAGCTCACCGTCGAGAGCCCGGTCGGGCTGTGGTTCGACATGATCTACTTCAACCTCGCCCAGAAGCCCCTCGACGACGTCCGGGTCCGGCAGGCGATCAACCTCGCCCTCGACCGGGACGAGATCATCCAGGGCACCGTGAACGGGCAGGGCGAGCCCGCCCGCCAGCCGCTGCCGACCTCCCACTGGGCCTACGACAAGGCCAACGACGCGATCTGGCCGCACGACGTGGCCAGGGCCAAGCAGCTGATGGCCGAGGCGGGGTACCCCGCCGGCGGGGTCACGCTCACCTCGGTCGCCACCGCGTCGCCGCTCGAGATCCGCCGCAACGAGATCATCCGGTCCCAGCTGGCCGAGATCGGCATCGACTACAGGGTCCAGTCGATGGACACCAACCAGGGCGTCTCCCTGTACTTCGAGAAGCAGGGGACCAACGCCGCGCAGTACGCCTGGTCCGGTCGTCCCGACCCCGGCCAGACCTACAACCGGCTGTTCGCGCAGAACAGCTACCAGAACCCCGGCAAGGTCGCGATCCCCGGCCTGGACCAGGTGCTCACGCAGGCGGTGGCGACGGAGGACACGGCCCAGCGGGCTGCGGCCTACGCCCGTGCGGACAAGCTGATCGCCGACTTCGCCCCGTACGCGCCGTTGTACTTCCGCGGCGACGTCACCGCCTACTCGACGTCCGTCACCGGCTACACCGCCAGCCTGCTGGGCAAGCCGAAGGTCGCCTTCCTGGACAAGAAGAGCGGGGCCTGATGTCCACGGCACCTCCGGTCACGGCCGCGCCCGTCCCGCTGCGGCCGCAGCGGGAC
>NZ_JBEZDN010000066.1:8051-44801 GCF_040648315.1 Pseudonocardia sp. NPDC049154 | reverse complement strand
CTGTGGGGGTGGTGCTGGGCTGTATGGCGGGGCGGGGGCGCGGGCTTGTTGCCAACCCCCAAACCCCCGCCGTCCGCTGTCGTCTCCGGCCCCGCCTGCTGCGTCGGCGACCAACGGCGTCGGCGAGTGGGCGGCTCCGCACGGCGATGCGACCCGCTCGGCAGTCCGATCATCATCGATGCCTCGCCCGGGCCGCGACGCTGCGTCTCCATGCCTGCCGCGCTGGTCGGTCGTCCGCGCCCTCACGCCGCTGAGGCATCCGCAGGCACTAGCTCCCGGCCGGATCGCCCCGGCATCGGACGCCGACTCCCCGCTCTCACCTGCCCGCGCGTGGCGGCGGTCTCGACAAGTGGGGGGGCACTCCTTATGCTGCCAGTCATCCGGGGGGACACCCCGCTTCTTGTGGTCGTTCGTGCTGAGGAGGCGGGACGATGCCTAGTTTCGGATCCAATGTTGACGCTGATGAATCCGATTGTTACGGTCGTGTCGTTGCTCGAGGACGTCCCCAGGGCGGGTCCGCCCCCGGCGGGTCGTTCGGCCACGGAAGGGAGGTCACCGTGTCGCACCCGACCGTGACCCTGTCCGAGGGGGTGGTTCAGGGAGGCTGGGATCGGCGGTACCCGCAGGTCCAGGTCTTCCGCGGACTTCCCTACGCCGCGCCGCCGGTGGGGTTCCTCCGCTTCGCGCCGCCGGTGCCCTGCCCGCGCTCCGACTCGTGGTCCCCGCTCGGCGGCGCGGTCCCCGACGCCTTCGGCGCGGCGTTCGAAGAGGCCTCCCGGCTCACGCTCGACGTCTGGGTCCCCGCGGGTGCACAGGATCGCCCGGTGCTGCTGTGGCTCGACGACGAGCCGGCCTCCGCCGACGGCTGGTCCCGCCGCTTCTGCGCAGGGCTGGCGGCCGAGGAGGGGATCGTCGTCGTCGCGCCATGGCATCGCACCGGTGCGCTCGGCTACCTCGACCTCACGGCGTTGCGCGAGGGGCTCGGCAACGGAAACTTCGGGCTCCTCGACCAGATGGAGGCCCTGACCTGGGTCGCGACCCACGCCAGGGCGTTCGGCGGGGATCCCATGGCCATCACGGTCTCCGGCAGGGGCGAGGGCGCGCACGCCGCCGCGCTGCTCGCGGGCCTACCTCGCACCAGCCCGCTGGTGCGTCGGCTGGTCCTTCCGATCGGTGCGCCTCCGATCAGGGTCCACACCCCGGTGGAGGCGACGCGGGTCGCCGCGGCGTTCCTCGACGTCCTCGGCGCGGATCCGGCGGGCCGCGGCGACCTGCGCGAGGTCGACGCGGCGGCGATCGCCCGGGCCGAGGCCGCGCTCGGTCGGCCGGGGGGCCGCTCCCCGTTCGGGCTCGTCGCCCATGACGACCTGCCCTTCGGCGACCTAGTCGCTCTGCTGCGCGCCGCGGTGACCCCGGTCGATGTCCTGGTTGGCAGCACCTGCGCCGAGCGCGGTGCGGGACTGACGATGTGGACGGTCCGCCGTTGCGGTGAGGACCGCGCGGCCGCGCGCGTCTCGACGGTGGTCGTCCGCACCCCGGGCGCGCCGGAAGAGGGGTACGGCGCCGCCTTCGGGGCGTTCGTGCGGACCGGTGACCCCGCGCCCGCGGGCCCGGGCGCCGAGCCGCTCGTCCGGGCCACCGCCGCGTGGGAGTCGCTGGACCTCGGCGCCGTCCGATGACACGATCGGCAGGCAGGACGAGTGCGGGGACGGTCCGCGCGAACGGTCTCGACCTCTGTTACGAGACCCTCGGCGATCCGGCCGACCCCGCCCTGTTGCTAATCATGGGGCACGGGATGCAGCTCGATGCGTGGGCCCCGGAGTTCTGCGCGCAGTTCGTCAATCGCGGCTTCTTCCTCATCCGGTTCGACAACCGGGACGTCGGGCTATCCACGAAGTTCGCCGGGGTGCCGGACATCGAGGCCGCGCGCCGCGGTGAACGGGCCGCGGCCGTCTACGGCCTGGAGGACATGGCCGCGGACGCGGTGGGCCTGCTCGACGCTCTCGGCGTCGAGCGCGCGCACGTCCTGGGTGCCTCGATGGGCGGCATGATCGCGCAGCTCCTGGCGATCCACCACCCGGGCCGTGTCGCCTCGCTCTGCTCGGTCATGTCGACCACCGGGGACCGCGAGGTCGGGCAGGCTCGACCGGAGGTCCTCGCCGCGCTGCGCTCGGGTGCTCCGCGAACCCGCGCCGAGGTCGTCGAGTCCCAGGTCGAGATGGCCAGGGTGTTGGCGGGGGGCGGCTTCCCGGTCGACGAGGAACGCGCCCGCGCGCGAGCCGCGTACGCCTACGACCGCTGCCACCACCCGGAGGGCAAGCTGCGTCAGCAGGCGGCGATCCTGGTCGCCCCGGACCGCACACCCGCGCTGCGCGAGCTGCGGCTGCCCGCCGTCGTCGTCCACGGCGCGGACGATCCGCTCGTGGGGGTCAGTGGGGGCGTCGCCACGGCCGCCGCGATACCCGGCGCCGAGCTCGTTGTGGTGCCCGGTCTCGGCCACGAGCTGCCGGCCGGGGTGTACGCGACCGTCGTCGAACACGTCGCCGCGACGGCGCGGCGGGTCCGATGGACAGCGTGATCGGGAACCGACGTGACCGATGGTTTGACAGTACGTTCGACATCTCGCGCGGCAGGGCACAGTGCGCTGCGCGAAACGGACGCCGCCCGTGCGGCGAAAGGACACTCCTCGTGACTGAGCAGTCCCGGACCGAGCCCGCCCTCGACACCGACGCCTTGCGCGAGAAGTACCGGCAGGAGCGCGAGAAGCGGCTGCGACCCGACGGGTCCGCCCAGTACCGCCAGATCACCGACGACCTCGAACGTTATCTCGTCGACCCGTACGCCGAGGTGGTCGAGCGCGCGCCGGTCTCGGACGACGTCGAAGTCGCGGTCATAGGCGGCGGGTTCGGCGGGCTCCTGGCCGGCGCCCGGTTGCGCGCCACGGGGGTCGAGAAGGTCCGACTGATCGAGCAGGGCGGGGACTTCGGCGGGACCTGGTACTGGAACCGGTATCCCGGCGCCGCCTGCGACACCGAGTCCTACATCTACCTCCCGCTGCTGGAGGAGACCGGATACATCCCGACGGAGCGCTACACCAAGGGCCCCGAGATCTACGAGCACTGTCGGCGGATCGCGCGCCACTTCGACCTCTACCGGGACGCGCTGCTCCACACCCGGGTCATCGACGTGCGGTGGGCGGAGGCGGAGCAGCGCTACACTGTCACCACGAACCGGGGCGACCGCTTCCGCGCCCGCTTCGTCGCGATGACCGCGGGATCGATGGACCTGCCGAAGCTCCCGGGGATCCCCGGAATCGAGAGCTTCACCGGGCACTCGTTCCACACCACCCGGTGGGACTACGCCTACACCGGCGGGGACGCCCGGGGGAACCTCACCGGGCTGGCGGACAAGAGGGTCGCGATCATCGGCACGGGTGCCACCGCGATTCAGGCCGTCCCACACCTCGGCGCGAGTGCCGAGCACCTCTACGTCTTCCAGCGCACCCCCTCGGCGGTCAACGTCCGGGACAACCGGCCGACCGACCCGGAGTGGGCCGCCGCGCTGAGGCCCGGCTGGCAGCACGAGCGCGTCCGCAACTTCTCCGGGTTCATCGCGGGGGAGGACGTCGGTGAGGATCTCGTGGACGACGGCTGGACCAAGATCTTCCGGAACCGGGCGCTGCACGGCGGGGTACTCGATGAGGACGTCGACTTCGAGGTCATGGAGTCGGTCCGGGCCCGGGTCGACGCGATCGTCGAGGACCCCGAGGTCGCCGAGGCGCTCAAGCCGTACTACCGGGCGCTGTGCAAGCGCCCGACCTTCCACGACGAGTACCTGCCGACCTTCAACCGGCCCAACGTCACGCTGGTGGACACGGACGGCCAGGGCGTCGAGAAGATCACTGAGACCGCGGTCGTGGCCAACGGGATCGAGTACGAGGTCGACTGCATCGTCTTCGCCAGCGGCTTCCTGGTGGGTGCCCCGTTCTCCCGTCGGCTCGGCTACGACGTCGTGGGGCGGGGCGGCATGGCGCTCAGCGCGAAGTTCTCGACGGGCATCTCGACGCTCTACGGGATGCAGACGCACGGCTTCCCCAACTTCTTCATCGTCTCCATCAACCAGGCCGGGATCTCGTCGAACCAGACCCACCTGCTGGACGTCCAGGCCCGACACATCGCGGACATCGTCACGGCGACCCGGGCCGCGGGCGCGGGGTCCGTGGACGTCGAGCAGCAGGCAGAGGACGGCTGGGTGCGGACCGTGATCGAGTCCGCCCGGCGCAACGGCGAGTTCCTCGCCACGTGCACACCCGGCTACTACAACAACGAGGGCAACCCGAACGTCGAGGCGTTCCGCCGCAACGGCCCGTTCGCGCCCGGTGTGTGGCGTTTCGAACGGATCGTCGAGCAGTGGCGTGCCGAGGGTCGCTACCGGGGCCTGCTCTTCGACGGATCGCCGCTTCCCGACGGCGCCGTCCCGTCCATAAGTACGACCCGAGGGTGAGGAACAGATGACCACGTCCGAACTTCCCAAGATCGTCTCCGTCGACGACCACCTGGTGGAACCCGCACACCTCTTCGAGCGGTGGCTGCCGAAGAAGTTCCAGTACGGGGCCCCGCGCGTCGAGCGTCGGATGGTCAGCCTGGACACTGACCTCTTCGGCTTCGAGGAGGACCCCGACGGCATGCCGAGCGACGTCTGGGTCTTCGGCAAGTCCGTCTACGTGCCGCGCCGCGCCGTCGTCGTGCTCGACGGCGTCCACACCTCCGCCGAGATGCGGGACAAGGAGCCCGTCACCTTCGAGGAGATGGACCCGGCCTGCTACGACCCGGCGGCGCGGTTGAGGGCCATGGACGAGCAGGGCGTCGAGGCGTCCATCGGCTTTCCGTCGTTCCCCCGGTTCTGCGGGCAGGCGTTCAGCGAGGAGACCGAGAACGACCGTGATCTTGGGGTGGCGCTGATCCGGGCGTACAACGACTGGCAGGTCGAGGAGTGGGCAGGCGACTCGCGTGGACGGCTGGTGCCCGCTCCGGTCGTGCCGCTGTGGGATGCGCACCTGGCGGCGGCCGAGGTGCGGCGCAACGCCGCCCGCGGGGTGCACGCGGTGGCGTTCAGCGAGATCGTCGGCCACCTGGGCTACCCGAGCATCCACGACGGCAACTGGGACCCGTTCTTCGCCGCGTGCGAGGAGACCGAGACGGTCGTGTGCATGCACATCGGCTCGTCCTCGCTGCTGATGACGCTGCCCCCGGAGGCGCCGCTGCTGCTGCTGCCCGTCCTGCAGTTCGCGAACTCCTACGCCTCCATGGCGGACTTCGTGTTCTCCGGCGTGCTCGACCGGTTCCCGAACCTCAAGCTCGCCTACTCCGAGGGCCAGGCCGGCTGGATCCCGTACGCCATGGAGCGGATGGACCACGCCTACGCCCACCACACCTGGGCGCTGGGGGACGAGAAGCTCAAGGAGAAGCCGTCGACCTACGTGCGGCGCAACATGTGGGGCTGCATCTTCGCGGACAAGCACGCCATCGCGAGCGCCGAGCACATCGGAGTCGACAACCTGATGTTCGAGGTCGACTTCCCCCACAGCGACGGTCCGTTCCCGCACACGCGCAGCCACCTCGCGGACCAGTTCGCCGGGGTCGATCCCGCCATCACCTACCGGATCGTGCGCGGCAACGCCATCCGGCTCTACCAGCTGCCCTTCGACCAGGACCTGGACGCCGACGGCCGCCCGCTGGACACGGCGTGACGCTGACGGACCGCCCGGTCCCGCACCCGTCGACGCTCACCGAGCCGTTCTGGGCGGCGTGTCGGGAGGGCCGGTTGCTCGTCCAGCGGTGCGACAAGTGCGGTGCCCACGTGTTCATCCCACAGGAGTTCTGCCGGGAGTGCCACGTGGACACCCTGACCTGGGTGGAGTCCGCGGGCGTGGGGCACATCGTGACCTACACGGTGGTCTGGCGTCCGCAGACACCGGCCTTCGAGGTGCCCTACGTCGTGGCGGTCGTCCGGCTGGACGAGGGCTACGAGATGATCACCAACATCGTCGGGGCGCCCCCGGAGGCGGTGGCCATTGACGCGCCCGTCAGGGTGCGGTTCACCCCCGTGACTGACGCGATCACCCTGCCCTGCTTCGAGCTCGCCGCATGAGCCGCCGCGAGGTCGTGGTCGTCGGCGCCCACAACACGCCGCAGGCCCGGGTGCTCGAGGGCCACAACTCGGAGTCGGTTACGCTGGCCGCAATCATCGGCGCGCTCGATGACGCCGGGCTGAGCGTGGCCGACGTCGACGGCCTGACCGTGCTGCCCGGGCTGCAGTACCGCGGCGGGGCCGACGCGTTCGGCTACAGGCTGGGCATTCCGTGGTTCTGGACCGGGGCGCAGGTGCCCGGCCCGGCCGCCGTCGCCGAGGCAGCGGCCGCGATCACCGCGGGACTCTGCGACACCGTGGTGCTGGCCGGGGGCCAGGCGGGGGTCTACACCGAGCGTGCGTCGGTGGCACCGTGGGCGCGCACGCCGAACGAGTTCATCGAGTGCTGGGGGCTCATGACCCCGGCCGAGTGGGCGATGGCGGCGCAGCAGTACCTGCACCGCTTCTCGGTGCCGCGGGAGAAGATCGCCCACATCGCGGCGGTCATCCGCAACAACGGGTCCCGCAACCCCGAGGCCGTCTATCACGGCCGGGGTCCCTACACGGCCGAGGACGTCCTCGCCTCGCGGATGATCGCCGACCCCTACCACCTGCTGGACTGCGCGACGACCAGCGAGGGCGGTTCGGCGCTGGTGCTCACCACCGTCGAGCGCTCCGCCGACCTGGACGTGCAGGCCGTGCGGGTGCTGGGCGGCGCGTGGGACAGCTGGGGGCCGACCTACACCCATCCGCCGACCTACGACCGGGTCGCGATGTGGGGTCGCAAGGCCGGGGACGCGGCGTTCGCCCAGGCCGGGATCGGCCGCGACGACGTGGACGTCTTCGAGTTCTACGACAACTTCTCGTGGGAGATCGTCCGCTACTTCGAAGCGCTGCGGTACTGCGAGGTCGGGGAGGGGCCCGACCTCGTCGCCGGGGACGCCATCGAGGCGACCGGGCGCTACCCGATCGTCACCGACGGCGGGACCATGTCGCACTCGCACACCGGGGAGTCCCAGCGGCTCCAGCGGGTGGTCCAGGCGGTGCGTCAGCTGCGCGGCGAGAGCGCGGCGAACCAGGTCGTCGGCGCCGAGGTCGCGCTGGTCGCGGTCATCGGCGAGGTGCTGTTGCTCGGGGCCTGAACGGACCCGACACGGGAGAGGGACATGACCACAGTTGACAGCGCCACGGCGAACGGCAGAGCCGGGGACCCCTCGACGGTGCACCCGCCGATCGATCCCGAGCTCGCCGCCGTCCTGGCGGTGACCCCGGACGTGCCGACCACCGTCACCCCGGCGATGCTGGGCCCCCTGCGGGAGGCCGTGGCTGCCGGGGCGGAGCCGCTCGCGGCCATCGCCGACCGGCACGGCGTCACGATCCGGACCGTGTCGGTGCCGCGTGCGGGCGCTCCGGACCTGGAGCTACTCGTGGCGCGTCCGCCGGACACCGCCCCCGCGGCACCCGTGCTCTACTGGATCCACGGCGGCGGGGTGGTGCTGGGTGACTACCGGTTCGGCGTCGACCTGCCGCTGGCCTGGGCGCGGGAGTTCGGGGTGCCGGTCGTCTCGGTCGACTACCGACTCGCCCCGGCCGATCCGGATCCCGCCGCGGTGCAGGACTGCTATGCCGGTCTGGTGTGGACCGCCGACCACGCGGCGGAGCTGGGGATCGACCCCGCCTGGATCGTGCTCGCCGGGCACAGCGCCGGGGCGGGCCTCGCCGCGGGGACCGCGTTGCTGGCGCGCGATCGCGGCGGCCCGCGGGCCGCCGGGCAGCTGTTGCTGTGTCCGATGCTCGACGACCGGGAGCTCACCCCCGCGGGCCGCCAGCTCGACGGTGTCGGGGTCTGGGACCGCACGGCCAACCGCACCGCCTGGCAGGCTCGGCTCGGAGACCGTCGTGGCGGTCCGGCGGTCGAGGTGTACTCCGCCCCGGCTCGCGCGACCGACCTGGCCGATCTGCCTCCGGCGTTCGTGGACGTCGGCTCGGTCGACACCTTCCGCGACGAGGCCGTCGGCTACGCCACCGGGATCTGGGCCGCGGGCGGCGCCGCTGAGCTGCACGTGTGGCCGGGTGCCTACCACTGCTTCGAGATTTACGCCCCCGACGCCGAGCTCTCCCTCGCCGCGGCGTCCCGCCGGACCGACTGGTTGCGCCGCGTCCTGCGGTCGACCTGAACGCCGGCAACCACAGCCGGACCCCACCCCGAAGGAGTCATCCCGATGTCGCAGTCCCGCGTCGCCGTCGTCACCGGTGCCGCCCGTGGAATCGGTGCGGCCACCGCCGCGCGGCTGGCCGCCGACGGGCTGGCCGTGGCCGTGCTGGATCTGGAGGAGGCGGCGGCGAAGGGCACCGCCGACGCCATCGTCGCCGCCGGGGGCCGGGCAGTGGCCGTCGGCGCCGACGTCGCCGACGCCGAGGCCGCCCAGGCCGCGGTGGACCGGCTCGCGAGCGAGCTCGGCGCACCGACGGTGCTGGTCAACAACGCCGGGATCACCCGGGACAACCTGCTGTTCAGAATGACCGAGGCCGATTGGGACGCGGTCATGGGCGTGCATCTGCGCGGTTCGTTCCTGATGAGCCGGGCGGCCCAGAAGCACATGGTCGACGCCGGCTGGGGCCGGATCGTGAACCTGTCGTCGACCTCGGCGCTGGGCAAGCGCGGTCAGGCCAACTACGCGGCGGCGAAGGCGGGTCTGCAGGGCTTCACCAAGTCCTTGGCCTTCGAGCTGGGACGCTTCGGGATCACGGTCAACTGCATCGCGCCCGGGTTCGTCGTCAGCGACATGACCCGGGCGACCGCCGAGCGCCTGTCGGTGCCATGGGACGACTACCTGGCCCAGCGGATCTCGGAGATCCCGGTCGGCCGGGCGGGCGAGCCGGCGGACATCGCGCACGCGGTGTCCTGCTTCGTCGACGAGCGCTCGGGCTTCGTGTCGGGTCAGGTCCTCTACGTCTCGGGCGGGCCGCGCACCTAGCCCTCCCACCCTCGGGCCCGCCCGCTCCGACCGGAGTAGGCGGGCCCGCGGTCTTCCGCCGGGTCAGATGGTGATCTCCCGGCCGCGGACGAGCGGCCGGAAGACGCTGAACGCCAACGGATACAGGTTGCAGGCGAACTCCGCTCGCCCGCGCCAGCGACAGATCCCCGGGGTCCGCTCCAGCGCGGGGAAGGACACCTCGCCGCCGACCTCGTCTGCGGGGGAGACCATGCCGATGAGGTCGAAGAACCGGGCGGAGTCGACGAGCTCGGGGAAGGCGGCCACGACCGCGCCGCCCTCCTGCAGGTTCGCGCCGACCTCGTCCGGGGCCAGGGCGGCCCGGGCTTCGTCGGGGGCGGTGGGCTCGGTGAACCGCTGGCCCCAGCGGGTGAACCAGGCAGTGTAGGGCACCTCGGGTGCGACCGAGTCCGGGCCGACGGGTACCGGCGGGGGGAAGAACGCCATGAACGCGGAGATCCGGATCCCGAGCAGCGCGTACTGCCGCTCCCAGCCGATCCGGGTCTCGACGAGGACCGGGGCGTCGAAGCGGCCGCGATAGGACGCAGGCTGAGGGCCGAACCGGGGCAGCGACGCGAGGTAGTCCTCGGCCGAGAGCCCCAGCTCGGCCGCGAACCCCGCCGCGGCGAGCCGGTCGGCCTGGCGGCGCCACTCGACGTCCGGGTCGGGGTTGGCGAGCTGGACCGGGTGCACCCCCCGCACGGGCGCCGGTGGCTCCACGACGACGGGCAGGTGCCGTTCGGCGGCCGCGACGCCGGACGTCCGCCCGCCGGTGAACGGCGAGGTGAAGTCGGGGTGCAGGTCGTACCCGGTGAGCAGGGAACCGGGGACGGATTCCTCACCGCCCAGGCCCTCCGCGATCTCGTCGCCGTCGAAGCGCGCGGCGACGATCCGTCCGGTGACCCGGATCCCGATGCGGGTCCAGGTGCGGACCTCGTCGAGGTAGCGCCCGGTAAACAGCCTGCTGTCCTGGGCGGCCACGATGTACTGGTTCATGGTCAGCAGGGCGCGCCCGTCGGCCGCGACCCGCTCGAGCAGCGCCGTCTCGTCCGTCCCGAGGTAGGGCGCGTCGATCGCCGCCTCGTAGTCGAACCAGCCGCCGCGACCGGCGACGTTCTCGACCTCGGTGTCGGGTTGAAGGCTGTAGCAGCGCATCAGGGGGAAGATCGTGCCCAGTACGTGCCGGGCCGAGCGGGTCGCGACCTCGGGCGGGAGGTAGCCGACGCGGCGGCCCGCCCGCTCCAACGCCGCTAGTTCGGCGACGGTGGAGGGACAGGCGGGCACGATGAACGTCCGCCCGGCGAGCTCACCGCGCGCGGTCCAGATCCGCTGGTGGACGCGGGTGAGGTGGGTCGGGGTGAGGTCCGCGCCGCGTGGTTCGTCCAGGAGCTCGCCGGACACGGTCACAGCGACATCCCACCGCCGACGTCGACCGTGGTGCCGACGATCGAGCTGGCCGCGTCCGAGGCCAGGAAGGCGATCATGTTGGCGACCTCCTCGGGCAGCTGGTAGCGCTGGATCGCGGTGCGGCCGTGGTCGTAGAGGACCTGCCAGGTGTCGGGCAGCAGCTCGCGGTTCGGACCCCACATGCTGCCCGCGTTGACCCCGTTGACGAAGACGCCGTGCTGGGCGACCTCCTTGCCCAGGTGCTTGGTGAACTCGGCGACGCCCGCCTTGAGGGTGCCGTAGAGCCCCAGGTCGGGCAGGACCGTGCGGCTCGCCTCCGAGCCGATGTTGACGATCCGGCCGTAGCCCTGCGGGATCATGTAGTCCAGCACCGCGCGGCAGGAGTGGATGGGCGCGGCCAGGGTCCCGGCGATCGCACTGTCGATCTGCTCCGGGGTGACGGTGGCCAGGTCGCCGACGTAGGTGGCGACCGCGCTGTTGACCAGGATGTCGATCCGGCCCAGCCGCTCGTTCGCCTCGGCGAGGATCGCCCGGATGCCGGTGGGGTCGAGGGCGTCGCCGTAGATCCCCACGGCCTGCACCCCCCAGCGGTCCGCGACGATTTTCGCGAGCTCCTCGGCCGACGGCCCGGGCTTGCGGCCCCAGGACTCCTGCAAGGCCGCGGCCTTCTCCGGCTCCTGGTCGACGATCGCGACGTCCGCGCCGAGCCCGGCGAGCCGGTGGACGATCGCTTGGCCGAGGTTGATCCCGGCGCCGCCGGTGACGACGGCCTTGCGCCCCTTCAGACTCATCACGTCCGTGACGCGCTGGTCGATCGTGTGGAGCGGGATCCGCTCCTCGTCCCACCAGATGGTGTTGTCCGAGCCCTCGGCGATGTGCTTCTCGAGCACGTCTCGCAGGAAGTCCTTCGGCATGCTGGTCGATCCCTTCTCGTGCTGGTCACAGGCCCGCGCGCGACCGGATCCGGTCGAGCGCGTCCAGGGTCTGCTCCGGGGTGGGGGCGGGGGAGGTCGCGGCGGTCGCCGAGACCGCCAGCCACTCGTCGGGCGTCACGGCGCGGCCGGGGTGGTTGTAGAGCATCACGACGAGCCGGTCGGCGCCCGCCTCGGCATAGGCCTCCCGCAGCGCCGGGTCCGCCTCGTGTGTGAGCACGGAGATCTCGATCTCCGCGGGGTCCCGGCCGATCGCCTCGCACTCGGCGGTGATGGCCTTGCGGCCCTCGGCGATCTGCTCGGGCGAGGGGAGGGTGGCCAGCCAACCGTCGCCCCAGTGGGCGACGCGCCGGTAGGTGTACGCCGTGTTCAGCCCGCCGATGATCACCGGCGGGCCCGGCCGCTGCGCGGGGAGCGGGTCGATGATGACCTCGGGGTAGTGCAGGATCTTCCCGTCGTACCCCGCCTGGCCGTCCTTCCAGAGCCTGCGACAGAAGTCAATCGTCTCCCGGGCGTAGGACCACCGCGTCGCGAAGTCCACCCCGAACAGCGCGATCTCCTCGCGCAGGTACCCGACGCCGATGCCGAGCAGCAGGCGCCCGTTCGAGAAGTTGTCCACCGTGCTCGCCGCCTTGGCGAGGTTGAGGGGATGGCGCCCGGGCACGACGCAGACGCCCGTCGCGACCTTCAGCGTGGTCGTGGCGGCGGCGAGGAAACCCATGGTGACGAACGGATCGGCCATCTCGCCGTAGAGCCTCGGGAAGTCACCGCCCGTCATGGGGAAGGGGAGGTCGGTCCGCACCGGCAGGGCCGGGTGATCGGGAAGCCAGATCGAGTCGAACCCGGCCGCCTCCACCGCCCGGCCGAGCGTCACCGGGTCGATCGTGTACCCGGTGAGGTAGAACAGCACTCCGACCTGCACGGCAGGGTCCCTTCGGGAGAGGTCAGGCCTGCGCGGGCGTGAGCGGAGCGGCCGCAAGCACCGTGGCACGCCGACCCGCGAGCAGGAAGCTCAGGGCGATGGTGGCGACGCCCAGGGCGACGATGATCAGGATGTTGGCGAGGATCGCCCCCCAGGAGGGCGCGCCCTGCTCGGTCAGCCCGGCCGAGATAATGGCGGCCGCGATCTGCCCGCCCAGCACACCACCGACGGACCGGACGACGTACACCGCGCCGCTTGCGCTGGCCACCCGCTCGGCGGGCACCACCCGGACGACCGTGTTGAGGGACTGGGTGAACCCGATGCCGAGCCCCAGTCCCATCAGGGCCGAGCACAGGTACGGCGTCCACGGCGTGCTGCCGATCGGCAGCAGGACTAGGCCCGCCGCGATGATGAACACCGCGCTGAGCATCATGTTGCCGCGCCTGCCGACGATCGGCTCCAGCCGCTGCGCGGTCGGTCCGGCGACGATCACCAGAAGTGCGTAGGGCAGCAGCACGAGCCCGGCGGTGGAGGCGTCGCCGCCCATGCCGTAGCCCAGCGCGATCGGCAGCAGCGCCACGGTCGGCAGGATCACGTACATCACGAAGTTAGTGATCGCGTGGGCGACGTTGATCCCCAGCACGCCCAGGATCTCCCGCTCGGCGAGTCCCCGCAGGTCGACCAGCGGGGAGGAGTGCCGGCGTTCGACCACGACGAACACCGCGAGCAGCGCGATGGTCAGGACGAGCAGGCCCAGCACGAGCGGCGAACCCCAGCCCAGCGTGGTGGGGAAGGTCAGGCCGAGCAGCAGCGAGACGAGGGCCGCGCCGAGGACCACCGCGCCGGCCCAGTCGACCGTGCCGCCCGTGACCGGGGGGCAGGAGGGGAGGACGCGCACGCCGACCAGCACCACGGCGGCGATGACGATCGTCGGCAACCAGTAGATGAAGGAGTAGTGCAGGTGCGTGACGATCGGGCCGACGGCGACATAGGCGACCGCGGCACCCACGCCCCCACTGACGACGAAGATCGTGTTGGCCGTGCGGGCCCGGTCGAGCGGTTGGCTGTCGCGCATGATGCCGATAGCGATCGGCACGACGGCGACGCCGACCCCTTGCAGCATCTGACCGGCGATCAGGAGGGGGGCGGTCGTGGCGACCGCGGCGGTGATCGCGCCGACCCCCGACAGCCCGAGGACGACGAGGAAGACCTTCTTCTTGTCCGCGATGTCGGCGTACCGGGTCGCCAGCGGGAGACAGACCGCGCCGACGACGAGCAGTCCGGTCAGCATCCAGGCGCTCTGGGACGCGGTGATCCCGAGCTCCTGCTGCACGAACGGCACGATCGGAGCGACCATCATCTCCATCGTCAGGTAGGCGAAGACGCCCAGGACGAGGAGGACGAGCGTGCTCAGCGAGCCGCGCGGCTCCGCGGCGACCGGCCCCGCGGGGGGGGCGGCGTGCGGATCGACCTGTGGATCGTTCGAGGGGGGGAGACCGTGTGTGGACATGCTAATCCTCTCGACGGAAGACGCCTGGCCCGAGGGGTGGGCGGGATGAGGGACGGCGTGGACCGTCCCGCGGCGGCGGTGCGTCCACTCCGAACAGGTGCCGAACAGGTGCCGAGCAGATGCCGAACAGTGCCGAGCGGGTCCTTCGGGACCCGTCGCGACGCACAGGGTCGAACGAGGGACCGCCCCGTGGCCGGGGTGGTCGGAGGCGGCCGTCCCGGGTTCCGCTCCCGGATCCGTGGAGTGGTACCTGGTCGGCGACTCGGGCGGCAGGGGTGGCCTACCCTCCGATAATTCGAATCGCCTTCGAAATATGGCATGCGACACGGTCGGGGTCAAGCGCCGTCGAGGTCAGGGTCCGAGAACCGTTCGGCGGCCCGTGGTCACCCGCGTGGTCACCCGCTCCGACACTCGCCGCGCTCAGGTCCCCGCGGCCTCGTCCAGGCCCGTCGCGGGCCCGGCCGCCAGTCCCGACCAGACCATCTCGAGCTGCAGGGCGGCCAGGGTGCCCGGTGAGCGCCCGGGTCCCGGGGGCGGCCAGGCGGCGGGCGCGATGCACATGCCGAGCAGGGTCAGCACGGTGATGGTGGGGTCGATCGCCGGGGAGATCTCGCCGGCGGCGACGCCGTCCTTGAGGATGGACTTCCACGCCTCGCGGTACCGGGAGAGCAGCCGCGCGTCCTCCTCCGCCTCGATCTCGGTACGGCGCGGGTCGTGGGCGTCGGTGAACCAGCGGGGCGAGGCGGTGCGGTGCCGGTCGACGTAGCGCTGCTGCGCCCGGATGGCCTTCTTGAGCTTCTCCCGGGGCGCCTCCCGACCCGCGGCGAGCTTCTCCAGCTTCACCACGACCTCGGTGAACTGCTGGCGGGTCACGAGCCGCAGCAGCGCCGCTTTGCTGCTGACGTGGTAGTACAGGCTCCCCTGTAGGACCCCGAGCTCCTTGGCGATGTCCTCGATGCGGGCGTTGTCGTAGCCCTTGTCGGCGAACACCTTGGCCGCCGCGTCGACGATCTGCTGCCGGCTGCGGATCTTGGTCATCCGGTCTGCGCCCCCACCCCCGCCACCCCGGCGAGGGGCCCAGCATAGCCGCGAATCGAATCCACCTCGAGAAGTGGCGGGGTGGCGTCAGTCGACGCGGGCCGCGGCGATGCCGGACCAGACGATCTGGTGCTGGAGCGCCGCGATCTCCTCGATCCGCTTGTCGCCGTCCCGTCGGAACCAGTACGAGACGTAGTCGCACATGCTGACGAGTGAGGTGGCGACGGCCGTCGCGTCCGTGCCCGCGGCGATCTCCCCCCGGGCGATGCCCTCCTCGACGATGGCTGCCCAGCCTGCGCGGTAGCGCAGCACCGACGCGCGGTGCGTCGCGACCTCCTCGTCGGTGACGTCGGCCGAACGCGTCGGGTCGCTGAACCAGTCCGGGGCCTCGAGCAGGTGCTGCTCGACGTGCGAGAGGTGGCCGAGGATCGCCAGCCGGAGCTTCTCGGCGGGCTCGGCCGCGGACTCGACGACCGCCTCGAGCTCGTCGGTCAGCCGCTGCAGATGGTGCTGCACCACGAGTCGGTGCAGCGCCGCCTTGCTCCCCACGTGGTAGTAGAGGCTGCCCTGCATGACGCCGAGCTCGGCCGCGATGTCCTCGATCCGGGTGGCCGCGTAGCCCTTCTGCTCGAACACCTTCGCCGCGGCCTCGACGAGCTGCTGCTTGCTGCGGATCTTCGTCATCGCTCGTCCCCCGGCCGGTGTCGCGGAACGTCGAGTCTAGGGCCAGTCGGCCCGGTGTCAGTCCGAGGCGGGCAGCGGCTTGGCCGCCTTGAGGGTCAGGGCGACCCCGCCGAGGCTCAGCGGTCCGGCTCCGGCCTTGGTGACCAGTATCTCGAGCGTTCGGGACTCGTCGGTGTAGCGCTTGCCGAGCAGGACGCCCGGTCCGTCCGGCGTGACCGCGGGAGCGGTGACGTCCTCCGCGGTCATGGGCGCGCCGCCGCATTCCAGGGGTCCGACGCCGGATCCGGGGCGGACGACGACGACCTCGGCCGTGCAGGTCCGGCAGCGGAGCCGGAGGCCGGGGCGCAAGGGGGGTGTGGTCATGACTCGCCTCTCCGAGGGGGAGTGCGGCGACGACCAGCGGTCACCGTCGCCGCGGGGAACTGTCCTGTCCGATCTCGTCCACCGTGCGGACGAGCAGGTCGCTGGCGCGCTTGACGTGTTCGGTCAGCCGGGCGCGGGTCGCCATGGCGTCCCCGCGGCTGATGGCGTCGAGGATCCCGGCGTGCTCGCCCGCGTCCTTCTCGAGCCGGCGGACGTCGTTGCCCAGCGCGATCCAGGTGAGGTTGCGGGGCACCTTGTGGTGAAGGTTCTCGTAGACCTCGGCGAGGTGTCTGTTGCCGCCCGCCTCGATGATCACGTGGTGGAACTCGGTGTTCGCCTCGTGCCAGAGATGCTGGGCCGTGGTGGTGGCGCCGTCCGGGCTGCGCAGCTCCTCGACCGCGCGGCGGAACATCGACTCCGCCGCCGCGAGCCGATCGAGCTGCTCGGTGGTGATCAGCTCCGCGGCCGCCGCGCCTGCGTGCCCCTGCAGGATCGCGTGGAGCTCGTAGACCTCGATGATGTCGCGGGTCGAGGGCAGTCGCACCCGCGCGCCGCGGTTCGCGATCAGCTCGACGGTGCCCCGCGCCTGCAGCTGGCGCAGCGCCTCCCGCACCGGCATGCGGCTGACTCCGAGATCCTTCGCTAGGGCCTCCTGTCGCAGCCAGCTGCCCGCGGGGATCTCGCCCGCGTTGATCCGCTCCTGGAGCTCCGTGACCAGGGAGTCGACGAGATCGCGGTCGTCCGCCCGGCGTGGTTTCGCGCCGCGGCCTGCTGTGCTTCCGGTGGCTGTCACCTCGGGCATCATGGATCCAGTCTACGTCCTGTCGGATCACGGTCGAAGCGGTGACGCCCGCGTGGGCATCCATAACGGCCTCCCTCCGATCCCTCGACTTTGCTGGAACTGGATCCTAAAGTCTTCAGCATGGATACATCAACCCTGCGTGGTCGGCCATGAACATCACGATGCTCTCGGCGATGGCCGCCGACGGGATGGGGGACCGGGTCGCGACCGGCGACCTCACCTTCGCGGAGCTGGACCTGCGGGCCCGGCGGGTCGGCTCGCTGTTGGCGGCGGAGGGCGTCGGGCGGCTGGGGATGATCGACCTCAACTCCGACGCCGTGCCCCTCGCGCTCCTCGGGGCGGCCTACGCGGGCATCCCGTTCGCGCCGCTCAACTACCGGCTCGCGGACGACCGGCTGCGTGCGGTGGTCGAGCGCCTCGCTCCCGCCACGATCGTCGTCAGGGACGACGCGGTCGCCGACCGGATCGGCTCGCCGGCGGGCATCACGGTGCTGCGTCGCGAGGAGCTGTGGGAGGCCGCGGCCGACCCCGGGGTGCCCGCGGTCGCCGAGGCGCCCACCGACCCGGACGCGATCGCCGTCCTGCTGTTCACCAGCGGCACCTCCGGGGAGCCGAAGGCCGCCATCCTGCGCCAGCAGAACCTGGTGTCCTACATCGTCTCCACGGTCGAGTTCGCCGGGGCGGAGCCGAACGAGGCGGCGCTCGTCGGTGTCCCCCCGTACCACGTCGCGGGCGTCTCGGCGGTGCTGTCGAACCTCTTCGCGGGACGGCGCGTCGTGCGCCTGGAGTCCTTCGACGCCCGGACCTGGATCGACCTGGCGCGCCGTGAGCGGATCACCCACGCGATGGTCGTGCCCACCATGCTCGGTCGGATCCTCGACGAGCTCGACGGAGCGGGCCTGCCCGACCTGCGCGCCCTCTCCTACGGGGGCGGCCCCATGCCGATCCCCGTCATCCGGCGGGCGCTCGAGGCCTTCCCCGGCGTCAGGTTCGTGAACGCCTACGGGCTGACCGAGACGTCGAGCACGATCGCGGTGCTGGGGCCCGAGGACCACCGCCGGGCGCTGGCCTCGCCGGAGCCGCGGGTCCAGGCCCGACTCGGCTCGGTCGGCAGGCCGCTGCCCAGCCTGGAGGTGACCATCCGGGGTGAGGGTGGGGAGGAGCTCCCGGCCGGGGAGCGCGGCGAGATCTGGGTGCGCGGGGAGCAGGTGTCGGGGGAGTACGTGGGCCACCGCGCCACCCGGGCGGACGGCTGGTTCCCCACCAGGGACGCGGGAATGCTCGACGAGGACGGCTTCCTCCACGTCTTCGGCCGGCTCGACGACGTGATCGTCCGGGGTGGGGAGAACCTCTCGCCCGGTGAGATCGAGACGGCCGTGCGCGAGCATCCGGCCGTCGCGGACGTGGCCGTGTTCGGCGTCCCGGATCCCGAGTGGGGGGAGGCGGTGGCGGCCGCGGTGGTGCTCGAGTCTGAGGCCGAGCTGACCGCGGACCAGCTGCGCGCCCACGTGCGGTCCCGGTTGCGCTCGACGTGCGCGCCCGCCGTCGTCGCCTTTCGGGAGGTGCTGCCCTACACCGACACCGGGAAGCTGCTGCGCAGGGTCGTCCGCGACGAGGTCACTAGTGGATCCAATCTTGACGCGAATGAATCCGAAACGGTAGATTCCTGACACGATCCGGAGAATGAGGAGGCGCCCTCGTGGGAGCGAACAACGGCGAGGACGCCGAGGTCGGTGCGGACACGACCGCAGACGTCGTCGTGATCGGTGCGGGCCCCGGCGGGATCTGCACCGCGATCCAGCTGCGCCAGGCCGGCATCGAGGACGTCCTGGTCCTGGAGAAGTCCGCCGGGCTCGGTGGGACCTGGTTCAACAACCGCTATCCGGGCCTGGCCTGCGACGTCTCGACCGATCTCTACTCCTTCAGCTTCTTCCTCGACCACGAGTGGGAACGGCCCTTCGCCACCCGGGCGGAGATCGTCGAGTACCTGGAGGCGGCCGTCGACCGGTTCGGCGTCCGGGACGCGATCCACCTCGACACCCACGCGGTCTCGGCGCACTGGGACGACGAGCACGGCCGCTGGACCGTGGTCGACTCCCGGGGTGGGCGATGGACGGCCCGGGTCCTGGTCGGCGCGGTCGGCATGTTCAACGAGTTCGTTCCGCCCGCCATCCCCGGCCTCGACACCTTCGCGGGCCCGGTCACGCACACCGCCGAGTGGCCGGACGGTGACCTCGGGTTCCTCACCGGCCGCCGGGTGTCGGTCATCGGGACGGCGGCCAGCGCCACCCAGGTCGTGCCCGCCATCGCCCCGCACACCGGGCACCTGACGGTCTTCCAGCGCACCTCCAACTGGGTCTTCCCGAAGGAGCACGGCCGCTACACCGCGGAGCAGAAGCGCAGCCGCCGCGCGGACCGGTCGGTCATCGAGGCCGGCCGCGCGCAGGCCGCCCGCGAGCTCGACGAGCTGTTCGCCGACCTCGACAACGAGGCCAAGACGGCCGAGCAGGCGGCCAGGGCGCTCGCCAACCTCGAGACCGTCCGCGATCCCGCGATCCGTGAGGCCCTGCGCCCGACCGCCCGGCTCGGTGCGCAGCGCCCGCTGCTCTCCTCGGAGTTCTACGAGACCTTCAACCGGCCGGACGTCACGCTCGTGACCAGCCCGATCGCGGAGATCACCGCGACCGGGATCCGCACCGCGGACGGCCGGGAGCACCCGACCGACCATCTCGTGCTGGCCACGGGATACCACGCGCACAAGTTCCTCTCGATCGTCGACGTCGTCGGCCGCGGCGGGGCCTCGCTGCGCGAGCAGTGGGCGGAGGGGGCCTACGCCTACCTCGGCATGACCGTCGAGAACTTCCCGAACCTCTTCATGCTGTACGGGCCCAACACCAACGGCGGTTCGATCATCGACAAGCTCGAGACCCAGACCCGCTACATCGTCGCCAAGACCACCCACGTGCTGAAGAACGGTGTGCGGGCCCTTGAGGTCCGACCCGAGGTCGTGGCCGCGTACAACACGCAGCTGCAGGCGGACATCGGCGCCGTGCAGGCCTGGCAGGTCGAGGGCAGCCGGTACTACCGGGCGCCGTCGGGTCGGGTCGTCACCCAGTGCCCGTACACAGTGGTCGAGTACGACCGGATGACGCGCGAGGACGACCTCGCCGCCTTCGCGCTCAGGCTCGAGGACCCGTCATGACCGAGGCGACGAACGAGATGGCCCCCCTGGACGACTACACCGTCGTCGACCTCTCGACCGGGGTCGCCGGGGCCTACTGCACCCGGCTGCTCGCCGGGGCGGGCGCCGTCGTCGTGCTGGTGGAACCTCCGGAGGGGGATCCCTTGCGGCACCGGTCGGCCTCGGGCGTCGAGTCCCCGCCCGGCGTGGACGGGGCGTTGTTCAGGTTCCTGTCCTGCGCGAAGCAGAGCGTCGTCGCCGATCCCGAGCGGCCCACCGACGTCGACCTCGTGCTGGGCCTGCTCGCGTCGGCGGACGCCGTGGTCTGGTCACCGGGGTCCCGGTGGGGCGGCCGCCCCGAGCTGCAGCCCGCCGCGCTGCACGCCCGCTTCCCATCGCTCGACGTGCTCGCCCTGACCCCCTTCGGACTGGACGGGCCGTGGGCGGACCGGGCGGCGACCGAGTTCACCCTGCAGGCCTGGGCCGGCGCGATCGGCTGGCGCGGACTCCCCGGGCGGCCGCCCGTCGCCGTCGGCGGCCGGGTGGGGGAGTGGGCCGCGGGCACCTTCGCCGCGGCCGGTCTGCTCGCTTCGCGCCGCAGACAGCGGACCACCCCCGGCGGGCAGATCCTGGACACCTCGATCCTCGACGCGGTCGCGCTGAGCCTGACCAACATGCACCCGGTGACCTACTTCGCGGAGGCGGGCCGCGCGCGGGACGAGCGCCCGGTGTCGCTGCTGCCGGGGATCCACCCCACCGCGGACGGCTGGATCGGCTTCATGACCGTGACCGGCCAGCAGTGGCTGGACTTCTGTGCGCTGGTCGAGCGGATCGACTGGATGGACGACGAGTCGCTGGGCTCGGCCGTGGAGCGCGAGCGGCGGCGCGACGAGCTGACCGCCCACATCGACGCCTGGGCCGCGGCGCGGACGACCGCCGAGATCCTCGAGCTGGCCGCGACGCTGCGGGTACCCGCGGCGCCGGTGGGTACTGGTGCGACCGTCCCGACGATCGACCACTTCGTCGACCAGGAGATGTTCGTCGAGAACCCGCGCGGCGGGTTCGTCCAGCCCGCGACCCCGTACCGGCTGCGGGGCAAGGTGGACCTGCCCCCGTTGGGCCCGCCCCCCGCGCTGGGTGAGCACACCGCCGAGTGGGTGCGCCGCGCCGCGCAGGGCCGTCGCGCCCCGCTCGAGCCGGGGCACAGCGGGGCCGAGCGGCTCCCGTTCGACGACCTGCGCGTGGTCGAGCTGACGGCGTTCTGGGCCGGGCCGTCCGCGGCGCAGTTCCTCGGGATGCACGGTGCCGAGGTCATCAAGGTCGAGTCCCCGGCCCGGCCGGACGGGATGCGGACGCTGAGCACCCGGTCACCCGCCGAGGAGCAGTGGTGGGAGTACGCGCCGCTGTTCCACGCGACCAACACCAACAAGCTCGGGCTCGGCCTGCGGTTGGACCGACCGCGCGGCCCCGACCTCCTGGTCGACCTGCTCGACCGCAGTGACGTGCTCGTGGAGAACTTCAGCCCCCGGGTCCTCGAGGCGTGGGGGTTGGACCACGAGGTGCTGCGGCAGACCAATCCGGGCCTGATCGTCGTCCGGATGCCCGCCTTCGGGCTCGCCGGACCCTGGCGGGACCGGACGGGTTTCGCCCAGACCATGGAGCAGGCCTCCGGGATGGCGTGGGTGACCGGCTTCCCGGACGGCCCCCCGCAGGTCCCGAGCGGGGTCTGCGATCCGCTCGCGGGCGCGCACGCGGCGTTCGCGCTGCAGGTGGCGCTCGCCGTGCGGGACCGGACGGGCGAGGGGATGCTGGTCGAGGTCCCGATGGTCGCGAGCGCGCTCAACGTCGCCGCCGCGCAGGTCGTCGAGTACGCGGCCCACGGCGTGCTGGTCCACCGGACCGGGAACCACTCACCCTGCGCGGCCCCGCAGAACCTCTACCGGACCCGCGACCCGGAGGACGGCCTCGGCGGCCCGCGGGTGGCGATCTCCGTCGAGACGGACGCGCACTGGTCGGCCCTGGTGGGGGCGCTCGGGGGCCCGCAGTGGGCACTCGGCCCGGAGCTCGCGACGTTCGCAGGCCGCAAGGCGCGCGAGGAGGACCTCGACACCCGCCTCGCGGCCTGGTGCGCTGAGCACACGGTCACCGAGATCGTCGAGCTGCTGTGGACGGCCGGGGTCCCGGTCGGCCGGGTCGCGATGCCGCACGAGCCGGAGTCCGACCAGTTCGCCTCGAGGGAGTTCTTCGAGAGGGTCGAGCACCCGTGGGAGGGGACAACGCTGGTGGCCGGATCGCCCGTCCGCTTCTCCCGTGACCGCTATCGGATGCACCGGCGCCGGGCGCCGATGCTCGGCGAGCACAACCGGTACGTCGTGACGGAACTGCTCGGGATGACCGCCGACGAGTACGCAGGCTTGGAGGCCGAGCAGGTGATCGGGAAGGGGCTGTGTCCCGATGGACAGTCGTGAGTGGAGCGAACGCGCGCACGCGATCCTGCAGGCGGGCACGCGCGGCTTCGTGGCGACGCGGACCGCAGCCGGGGGCGCCGTCGTGCACCCGATCTCGGTGTTCCACCGGGAGGACGGGCTCTGGATGAACACCTACCTGAAGTCCGCGAAGGCGCGGAACATGATCCGTCATCCGGCGGTCGCCGTCGTCGTGGTGGTGTCCGGGGAGGGCGCTCCGCGCCCGTCCGGGGTGCTCGTGCGCGGCCGGGCCGAACTGCTCGCGGAGGACGCGGACCCGCCGCCCGCCACCGTCGAGCCCACCTACCTGCTCCCCGGGGTCACAGCACCCGTCCCCGGCGACCCCATCTGGTCGCTGGGCGGGCGGCGGCGCTGGTTCCGGGTCCCGCTGACGGACGTGACCCTGCTGGAGGCATCCGATGCCCAGGCATGACGTCCGGATGACCCCGGCCGAGGTCGACGCCTTCGTCCAGGCCGAGGAGGGCGGCGTGCTGGCCCACCTCGACGAGCACGGTGACCCCACCGCGGTCCTGGTCGCGAGTCGCGGGCTCGGGAGCGGGCTCGCGCTGACCGCGGTCACCGCGCAGCCCCTGCCCGCGGACGGCACCGAGGTCTGCGTGGCCTACGAGCGGGAGCCGTCGTACTCGGGCGTCCGCGCGGCGCTCGTGCTCGGACGCCTCACCGGCGGCCGCCTCACCCCCGACCGCACGATCAGCTTCGACTTCGGCAAGATCCCCGCCCCTGACAGCCCCGCCCCCGTCCGGGAGGACGACCACTGATGGCCGAGAACCGGTACACCATCGCCACCGACATGGGTGGGACGTTCACCGATCTCGTGCTGGAGGACCGGCGGACCGAGCAGGTGCACATCGTGAAGAGCCCGACGGTGCTCGACGACCCGATCCGCGGGATCCTGGCGGCCGTGGACCTGGCGGCGGCGGAGATCGGTGTGGGGCGGCGCGAGCTGCTCGCGGGCACCGACACCTTCGTGCACGGGACCACGCGGGCGCTTAACGCAATCCTCACTGGGACCACCGCGCGGACCGCGTTCCTGACCACGCGCGGTCACCCGGACATCCTGCTGTTCCGCGAGGGTGGCCGGGTCGATCCGTTCGACTTCACCCGTCGTTACCCGGCTCCGCTGGTCCCGCGGGCACTGACCTGGGAGGTGTCCGAGCGGGTCGGGGCGGACGGCACGGTGGTCACCCCGCTCGACGAGGCGGCCGTGGTCGCGAAGCTGCGGGAGGTCGTCGCGGCGGGGGTGGAGGCGGTCGCAGTGTGTCTGCTGTGGTCGATCGCGAACCCGGCCCACGAGCTGCGGGTGGGCGAGCTCATCGAGGAGCACGCGCCCGGCCTTCCGTACACGCTCTCGCACCGGCTGAATCCAATCGTGCGGGAGTACCGACGGGCGTGCTCGACGGTGCTCGACGCGTCGCTCAAGCCGTTGATGACGGAGTACCTGGAGGCGATGAGGCGCAGGCTGGCCGAGGAGGGGTTGGCGGGGCGGCTGCTCATCGTGACCTCGGGCGGCGGGGTGATGGACTCCGCCGCGGTCGCGGCGGCGCCGGTGCACGTGATCGGGTCGGGTCCGGCGATGGCGCCGATCGCGGGGCGGGACGTCGTGGACCGCACGACCGGGCATCAGACGGTTCTGGTGGCCGATACCGGTGGGACCAGTTACGACGTCGGCGTGGTCCGCGACGGCGAGGTGTCCTCCACCCGGGAGGCCTGGCTCGGTGCGCCCCATCTGAGCCACATGACCGGGTTGCCGTCGATCGACATCAAGAGTGTCGGTGCGGGTGGGGGCAGTATCGCGGCGGTGGTGTCCGGGCTGCTGACGGTCGGGCCGCGCAGTGCCGGTGCACGTCCCGGCCCAGTCTGCTACGGCCAGGGGGGCACGGAGCCGACGGTCACCGATGCCGCGGTCGTGCTGGGCTACCTGGACCCGGAGTACTTTTTGGGCGGGCGGGTCACCCTCGACATCGCCGCGGCCGAGCGGGCGATCGAGGAGCGGATCGCCGCGCCGCTGGGGTTCACCACGGTGCAGGCCGCGGCGGCGGTCATGCAGCTGGCCACCGAGCACATGGTGCGTGCGATCGAGGACACCACGGTGGCCCAGGGCATCGACCCGGCCGCTGCGGTGCTGGTGGCGGGCGGCGGGGCGGGCGGGTTCAACGCGATCGACATCGCGTCCCGGTTGCGGTGTGCCGCCGCCGTCATCCCGGACACCGGCAGTGTACTCAGCGCGGCCGGGGCGGCGATCTCGGACCTGTCGTCGGACTTCGCCGCGGCCTGCCCGGCGACCACGCAGGACTTCGACTTTGCCCGGGTCGGGGCGGTGATCGACGGTCTCGTGGAGCGGGCTCGGGAGTTCGTGGCCTCGACGGGGGTCGCCGGGGAGCTGGCGGACGTGCGGTTGTTCGCCGACGCCCGCTACCCCCATCAGGTGTGGGAGGTGGAGGTGCCGCTGCCCACGCTGCGGATCGGCTCGGCCGTGGACGTCGACGCGCTCGCCGAGGCCTTCCACAAGATGCACGAGAAACTGTTTGCGATCAGCGACCCCGCCTCGGTCGTGGAGGTCGTGGGGTGGCGGGTGCGGGCGTCGTGCCGGACGCGGACCACCGCGCTCGGCCAGGTCGAGAGCGGGCCCGCGCGGGCGCGTACCCAACGCACCCGGCCGGTCTACTTCACCGGGCACGGCCTGGTGCAGGCCGCGGTGCGGACCCATGACGACATCGCCTCCGGTGAGGTGGTCGCCGGCCCGGCGATCGTGGAGACCCCGGTGACGGTCGTCGTGGTCAACCCGGACGCGACCGCGACCCGGGCCTCGACCGGGGCACTGATCCTACGGCGGAACGGAGACCACCGGTGACACTCGGGACACTCGACGGGCTGCAGTTGGCCGTGTTGACCAGCCGGATGGAGCAGGTGGTGCGGGCAATGGCCAACACGCTCGCCCGCACGGCCCGCTCCGGGGTGATCAACACCGCCCGGGACTTCTCCTGTTGCGTGCTGACCGGGGACGCGCAGCTGGTCGCGACGGCGGAGTCGCTGCCGGTGCACGTCATGCGCGGGCCGGACCTCATGGCCGCCTACACCGCGCAGATGCACCCGGACCTGCGCCGGGGAGACGCCTACCTGCACAACTCGCCCTATCACGGCAACTCACACGCGGCGGATCACTGCATCCTGGTGCCGGTGGTCGATCCCGAGGGCGGACACCGGTTCACGGTGCTGGTCAAGGCGCACCAGGCGGACTGCGGGAACGCGACACCGACGACGTACTCCACCTCGGCCGCCGACGTCTACCAGGAGGGCGCGCTGATCTTCCCCGCGGTGCGGGTGCAACGTGATCACGTCGACATCGACGACGTGATCCGCATGTGCCGCATGCGGATCCGGGTCCCCGACCAGTGGTGGGGCGACTACCTGGCCATGGTCGGGGCGGCGCGGATCGGGGAACGGGAGATCGAGAAGCTCGCCGCGGACGTCGGCTGGGACGAGCTCGAGCAGTACGCCCGGGAGTGGTTCGACTTCTCCGAGCAACGGGTCGCCGAGGCGATCGCGGAGCTGCCCGGCGGGCGGGTCACCCTCGGCGGCGCCCACGATCCCTTCCCCGAGGTGCCCGAGGGCATCCCGGTCTCGGTCACCGTCGAGGTCGACCCCACCGAGGGGCGGGTGCGGGTGGACCTGCGGGACAATCCCGACTGCCAACCCTGCGGGCTCAACCTCACCGAGAGCACCTCGGCCAGCTCGGCGCTGGTCGGAGTGTTCAACTCACTGCCCGCGTCGGTGCCTGCCAACGCGGGCAGCCTGCGCCGGATCGAGGTGTCGTTGCGGGAGAACTGCGTGGTCGGGATCCCCCGACACCCCGCCAGCTGCTCGGTGGCGACCACGAACGTCGCCGACCGGGTCACCAACCTGGTCCAGCGCGCCATCGCCGAACTCGGACCCGGTGTCGGGATGGCCGAGGCCGGGCTGGTCCAACCCCCCGCCTGGGCGGTGATCTCCGGCGCCGACCCACGAACCGGCGGGACCCCGTTCGTCAACCAGATCCTGTTCCCCGGGGTCACCGGCGGCCCGGGGACCCCCTGGGCCGACGGCTGGCTGACCTTCGGCCACGCCGGCAACGCCGGGATGATGCTGCGCGACAGCGTGGAGATCGACGAGATCCACCATCCCATCCTCGTGACCCAGCAGCGTATCCTGCCCGACACCGAAGGCGCAGGTCGGTTCCGCGGCGCACCCGGCGCGCGGGTCGAGTACGGGCCGACGACCGCCCCGCTGACCATCACCTACGGCAGCGACGGCGCCCTGCACCCCGCCGCAGGCGCTGCCGGGGGCACCGCCGGAGCGCGGGCACGCCAGCTCCTGCGCCGGGCGGACGGGTCCCTCGAGGACCTCCCGGTCAGCGGGTTGGTCGAGCTGCGACCCGGGGAGACGGTCGTGTCGGAGAGCTGCGGGGGCGGCGGCTACGGCGCCCCCCACGACCGCGATCCGGTGAGCGTGGCGCACGACGTGCTCGAGGGCTGGATCACCCCCGGCCGGGCACGGGAGGTCTACGGCGTCGCCGTGCGCGACGGCGGGGTGGACGAGGCGGAGACCAGCAGGCTCCGTGACAACGCGGAGACCGGTCTCCGCGTGAACGAGGAGTGAGATGAGCACGAGTGTGACCCCCGAGTCCATCCTGGCGGCTCAGGGGCTGCCGACCACCGACAACTACGGGCTCCCGACCTCGGCGCGGACATTCGCCGACGGCGGTCTCTTCCGGCTCGAGGTGTCCGGCGTCGAGCGGCTGTCGAACCTGGAGGCGCTGCTGACCGAGGCCAAGCGGCACGATGTCTTCGTCCACCGGATCATCTCCTTCGGAGGCGGCGCGACCCTGCTCGACAAGGGCGAGTTGCGCGCGTTCGGGCAGCTCGCGGCGGAGAACGGCATTGAGGTCGTGGCCTGCCCCGGGCCGCGGGCGGGCTGGGACTCCGGCAGGCAGCTGACCAGCGCGGAGGGCATCACCTCGGGCAAGCGGATCCGCGGCGTCGACAACATCCGGTACCTGCTGCACGACGTCCTGCGGATCTTCGACGCGGGCCTTCGCGGGCTGCTGGTGATCGACGAGGGTGTCCTGGACGTGCTGAACACGGCGCGCGAACGCGGCGACATCCCCGCGGACGCCTTCTTCAAGGTCTCGGTCTACGCGGGGCACGCGAACCCGGCGTCGGTGCGGGTGCTGGAGCAGCTGGGCGCAGACAGCGTGAACCCGGTCGGTGACCTGAGCAGGCCGATGCTCAGCGCCATCCGCTCCACCGTCAGCGTGCCGCTGGACGTCTGGGCGATCACCTTCGACTCCTTCGGCGGGATGACCCGGCTGTGGGAGGCGGCCGACATCGCGCGCGTCGCCGCGCCGGTCTACTTCAAGATCGAGCCCGGCCAGTCCGAGGAGGTCATGTACAACGGCTACACCGACGCCGAGTTCCACGACCGGCTCATCGTGCACAAGGTGCGCCAGGCGGCGATCCTGCGCGAGCTGGCCGCCACCGTGGACTCGGGCGTGCGGATCTCCCCGCCGCCTGCGGGCTGATGGGCGAGCTGCGCAGCGCCCGCTGGTTCTCCGGTGAGCACGTGCCGGGGTTCGTGCACCGCACAGCGATGCGAGCGTCGGGCTTCTCCCGCGCGAGCTTCGAAGGTCGCCCGTTCGTGGGGATCTGCAACTCCTGGTCGGAGCTGATCAGCTGCAACCTGCACCTGCGGGCGATCGCGGACAGCGTGCGTCGCGGGATCCTGCAGGCCGGTGGGGTTCCGGTGGAGTTCCCGACGATCTCGCTGGGCGAACAGCTGATGAAGCCCACGACGATGTTGTTCCGCAACCTGATGGCGATGGACGTCGAGGAGTCGTTACGCGGCTATCCCTTCGACGCGGTCGTCATGCTCGGCGGCTGCGACAAGACGATGCCCGCCCAGCTGATGGGCGCGGCCAGCGCGGACGTCCCGACGATCATCGTGCCCGGCGGGCCCGCCAACCCGGCGACCTTCCGGGGCCGCCGGATCGGGGTCGGCACCGACCTGTGGGGATACGTCGACGACGTCCGCGCGGGCCGGATGTCCCAGGCCGAGTACGAGGCCCTCGAGGCCTCCGGGGGCCCGTCGGTGGGGCACTGCCCGGAGATGGGCACCGCTTCGACCGTCTCAGCGGTCGTCGAGGCCCTGGGCATGACCCTGCCCGGCGCCTCGGCGATCCCGGCCACCGACGCCCGGCGCAGCCAGATCGCCGAGGACTGCGGGCGCACCGCGGTCCGGCTCGCCCTCGACGGGGTCCGGCCCTCGCGGATCCTCACCTGCGACGCGTTCCACAACGCGATCACCGTGCTCGTGGCACTGGGTGGGTCGACCAACGTCATCCTGCACCTGCTGGCCCTGGCCGGGCGGGCCGAGGTCCCGCTGCGGCTGCAGGATTTCCACGACATCGCGGCGCGGGTCCCGCTCATCGCGAACGTCCGACCCGCCGGGGAACACCTCGTCGAGCAGCTGTTCGAGATCGGCGGGCTCCCCGTCGTCATGCGCGAGCTCGCTCCCTTGCTGCGGCTGAAGGCGGTCACCGTGAGCGGGCGGACGGTGGGGGAGAACGTGGCGGACGCCCCGGCGGTCGACGGCGAGGTGGTCCGCCCGCTCACGGGCCCGGTGCAACCGCCGGGTGGGCTGGCCGTGGTGCGCGGCAACCTGGCGCCCGGCGGCGCCGTCGTCAAGTGCAGCGCGGCCACTCCGGAACTGCTGCGGCACAGTGGTCCCGCGCTCGTCTTCGACGACATGGACGACCTGCGCGTACGGATCGACGATCCGGACCTGCCCGCGACGGCCGACTCGGTGCTCGTCCTGCGCAACGCCGGGCCGATCGGCGGGCCGGGGATGCCGGAGTGGGGGGCGCTGCCGATCCCGCAGAAGCTGCTGCGGGAGGGCGTCACCGACATGGTCCGCGTCTCCGACGCCCGGATGAGCGGCACGGCCTACGGCACCACGGTGCTGCACGTGGCGCCCGAGGCGGCGGTCGGCGGCCCGCTCGCGCTGGTCGAGGACGGCGACGTCATCCGGCTCGACGCCCGCGCGGGCGTGCTGCACCTGGAGGTTGACGATGTCACGCTCGAGGCCCGTCGCCGTCGCCGCGCCGAGGAGCCCGCCCGGGTGCCCTACCTGCGCGGCTACGGTGCGCTCTACACCGAACGGGTCACCCAGGCGGACACCGGCTGCGACTTTGACTTCCTGCGGGGCCGGTCGGACGATCCGGCCGACGAGCCCTACGGGATCTTCGACGGGTGGATCGGCGGCTGGTGAGTGTCGGCCACGCCGGTCTCGATCGGCGCGAGCGCCTCCGCGACCAGCTCGCGGGACCGGCTGCGCAGGTCGGGATCCGTGAGCATGTCCTGGACCATGATCTCGGTGGCCCCGGTCTCCCGGACCAGCGGTTCCAGCTGCGCCCGCAGCGACTCCGGGGTCCCTGAGACCTGGGGCGGGACCACACCGTCCCGCACGGTGCTCGGCTGCGCCTTCTGCAGGGCGTCGAGCTCGGCGGTGGCCTGCGCCAGCGTGGGCACGGGTCGCTCGCGACCCAGAATCCGAAGGGCCCGGGCGGGCCAAGTCAGGCGGTGGGCGAGGTCCTCGTCGTCGGCGGCGACGATGTTGAGCGTGAGCATCACTGACGGTGCCTGCGGGCCGTACGGTTTCGCGACGTAGCTCTGTCGGTACTGCTCCAGCGCGGCACCCGTCATCGCCGGGTTGATGTGGCTGCCGAACGCGTAGCCCAGCCCGAGCCCGCCCGCGAGCGCGGCGCTGCCGCCAGACGAACCCAGCACCCACACCTCGGGCACACCCTCGACGCGGCGGGTGAGGTCGATCGACGCGTAGGGATGGCCGGTGTCGAACGTGTGGTGGTAGTAGCCGACGATCTCGGCGACCTGGGAGAAGAAGTCGTCCACCGGCATGCCTCGGCGATCCCGGCGCAGGGCGTGGTCGATCGGCGGTCCCGCCGACGAGCGGCCGAGCCCGAGGTCGATCCGACCCGGTGCCAACGCCTCCAGCATCAGGAACCGCTCGGCCACGCTGTACGGACTGTAGTGGTTGAGCAGCACGGCGCCCGAGCCGAGCCGGATTCGGGAGGTCCGCCGGGACGCTACCGCGACCAGCGGGGCCGGGTCCTGCGCCGCGTAACCGGTGGTGTGGTGGTGCTCGGCGTACCAGAACCGGTGGTAACCGAGCGCCTCCGCCTCCTCGGCCGCCGCGAGGGCGTGCTCGAGCGCAGCGTGCTTGCCCGCCCCCGGGGCCACGGGCGCCAGCTCGACAAGGGAGTACCTCACCGGTCCGCCCCGTCGTGCACCTCGGCCGAGGCGACCCCGCTGCCGGCGTAGGGATTCCCGAGGACAGCCACGAAGCGCTGGAACTCGTCCGGGTCGTTCTTCACGACGTACCGGGTCACCAGCCCGTCCACCACGTGACAGCGGAACTCGGTGTGCAGATGCAGCCGCCACCCGTCCGGCAGGGTCCCGGTCAGAGTGAAGTCCCCGAGGATCACGTCGCTGGGCCGCTCGGTGGCGGTGCCCGCGATCGCCAGATCGGGGATCAGCCGTTGCGCGATCGTCGGGACCCGGGGCCCGCCGCCGGGTCGACCCCGCTCGAGCCGGACGAAGTCGGCCTCGGTTGGGGTCGATCCGAAGGGGACTATGCAGGTCTCGTAGCTCGGGGCGAACATCGTCGCCTCGACGCTCGCGTACATCAGGAACCCCGCTGCGATCCGGTCCCGGAGGCGTCGGGCGAGCTCACCCGCGGTCTCGGGGCTGGTCAGGACCCGTTCCCCGAACGGCGCGGCGGTCATCGCGACTTCCAGGTGCTGTGGAGCTGCACACGCGACCCGGCATCGAACACGATCCCGTGGACGTCCGCCCCCGCCCCGAGCACCGTCGTCAGCTCGACGACCGGCAGGTAATACTTGTCCCGGGCCATGAGGTCCTGCGCCAGTCGGACGAGCGTCGCGCGCTTCGCCGGGTCCGGTTCGCTCGCCTGCGCCGCCAGCAAGAACTCCAGCGGACCGTCCGGGAACCGGTAGGTGTTGGCGCCCACGGTCGAGAACGAGCTGCGGAGGATGTCGGGATCGGCCCGCGTCAAGTTGGCCCAGTTGGCCACGAAGTCCCCGGACTGCATCTGCGCCGCGATCTGGGCGATCGGCACCTCCAGGAGCTGCACGTCGATGCCCACCACCTTCGCCTGCTGCTGCACCAGCTCCAGGGCGGGCTTGTTCGTGCTGAAGTTGCTGACGTAGGAGACGGGGATGGTCAACCGTTCCCCCGCCTTGGTGCGGATCCCGTCCGGACCGGGGACCCACCCGGCGGCGTCCAGGATTGAGCCGGCTTTCGCGGGGTCGAAGCCGAGCAGCGCCGACTCATCGGCGAACGAGGGGGTGGTCGAAGCCAGCACGCTGGTCGCGGGCCGGGTCTGGGAGGGATAGATGGCTCCGGCGACCTCCTGGCGATCGATCGCGAGCGACAGGGCCTCCCGGACGGCGGGATCGGCGACCACGGACTTCGACAGGTTGAGGCCGAGGCCGAGCACCAGACCGGGGTTCGGCCGGGCGAGGAGCTGCGCTCCCGCATCGATGAGCGGAGTTTCGTCCTGCTCGCCGATGGTGCCGATCACGTCGACCTCACCGGAGAGCAGCGAACCGGTCCGCACACCGGACTCGGGCACGATCCGGAACTCCACCGAGTCGAGGTAGGCCTCGCCCTGGTGGTCCGACCCGGGCGGCGGCCAGGCGTATCCCGGCCGCTTGGCGAGCGTGATCGACGAGTTCTTCGCGTAGTCCCGGACCGTGAAGGGGCCCGAGCCGACGACAGCAGCGCACCGTTCGTCCTCCGACGCCACGGCGCTCGCGGGCGAGAGGATGCCCAGGCTGTGGGTCGAGGTGCCCTGTAGGAACTGGACGTTGGGCTCGCGGAAGGTCACGGTGAACTGGGTCGGCGAGGTGACGGTCGTCCCGACGTAGCCCGCCAGGTAGGCCTTCGGCAGCTGGGCCCGCAGGCCGAGCTCCGGGATCCGGTCGAGGTTGGCCTTGACCGCGTCGGAGTCCAGCGGCGTCCCGTCGGAGAAGGTGACACCCTCGCGGAGGGTGAACGTGTAGCTCGTGGCGTCCGGCGAGCTGTCCCACGAGGTGGCGAGCCAGGGGGTAATGGCACCGGTCCGTGGGTCCTGGTCGGTGAGGGAGTCGACGATCTGGCGCGCGGCGTAGATCGAGTCCGTGCTGGCGACCTGTTGCGGGTCGAGGCAGCCCTGGTCGCTCGACACCGCGAACCGCAGCGTTCCACCGGGTCGGGGGGTGCTGTTCTGGGGCGTCGCCTCCCCGGGTGCGGCGGCGCATCCGGCGAGTCCGAGCACCGAAACGGCGAGAGCCGCGGCGATCAGCCAGCGGCGAGGTCTGACGATCATCTGTCGGGTCCTTCTGGTAGGGCGGATCGCAGAGGTCGAGGCACGGGGGTCGAGTGGCCGGGGGAGCATCTCGGCACGCACTCTTTCGGCGTCACCGCGCTTCCGCTGAATCGATGTGGCCGGTCGACGAACGCCGCGGGTCCGGCGCCGACCGATCGTGCCGGGTCAGCGCCGACAGGCGGAGCTGGAGGTCCGGAGGAGATCGACGTGGCGTCGACGGGCCCCTACGAACATCACGTGTCTCCGTCCGTGCGACTTGTCCCGGCTCACCGTGAGATCGATCCGGAGGGGGTACAGCCGAAATCCGGGGTGCCCCCCCACATCCTGTGTGTGGATCGGGATCGCGTCAAGCCCGTCCGAGAGTTCCGATCAGCCTGCACCTGGGTTCGACGCTCTGGCTGCGGCTAAGAGGCGCTTCCGGAGTGACGCTCAGAACCGCACGTTCTCGATGACCCTGCGTGCCCGCGCGTTCGTCGACTTCGGTTCGCCCGGCACACTGCGGTATGGGTTCCACTCAGCGGGTCGTCCCGGTGTCGGTGATTGGTCGCGTGTCGCGCGTCCTCGACGCCTTCACCGGGCACGCCGACGAGTTGCGGATCGGAGAGATCGCCGGTCGCACCGGATTGGCGAAGGCTACGGTGTCGCGGCTGGTCGCGGAGCTTGTCGAGCACGGGTTCCTGGAGCGTTCAGGCAAGAACGTGCGGCTGGGCCTGCGGTTCTTCGAGCTCGGCGAGCGTGCCGCGCGGCCACGGGAGCTGCGGAAGCTGGCCTTGGCGAACATGGCGGACCTGCGCAACGCCACTCGGCAGACCGTCCACCTCGCGGTGCTCGACGGCACCGAGGTTGTCTACGTCGCCAAGCTGCGCAGCCGGACCGCGCCGCCGATGAGCTCACGGGTGGGCGGCCGGTTGGCGGCGCACGCCACCGGCGTGGGAAAGGCACTGCTGGCGTGGGCGGAGCCGGCGGTGGTCGACGCAGTCGTAGCCGCCGGGCTGCCCGCCCTCGGGCCGGGAACCATCACTGACGACACCGCGCTGCGTGCCGAGCTGGCCCGGATTCGGGAACGCGGTGTCGCCTACGAGCGTGAGGAGTCCGGTCCCGGTGTCCTCTGTGCGGCCGCCCCGATCAGGCCCGCATCGGGAACGGTGATCGCAGCGCTGTCGGTGACCGCGCACACCGGGGACGTCGACCCGGCGCAGCTGGGCATGGCGGTGCAGACCTCCGCGAACGCGCTCGGCCGGGAAGCGGCCCGGAACCCGACGTTTGCCCGGCTGTCCTGGGCCGACTTGCGCTGAGCGGGACCCGACGCAGGTCGGCGGGCGGTCAGCGGCGGCCGGGCTCGACCGAGCCCGGCCCGTCGGCCATGCCGAGGTGAGGCTCGACGTTCGACGGGCGTGCGGGTGCGCGGGCCTCGTCACGCTCACGGGCCTCCGGGACTGCTTCGGTCATGCGGTCGGACATGCAGCCTGCTCCTGCGCCAGCGCCACGGCGACGTCGATGATTATGTCTTCCTGGCCTCCGACGTAGCCGCGCTCGCCGCAGCGGCGCAGGATCTCGTGGGCGGGTACCTCGTAGCGCTCGGCGGCCCGTTCGGCGTGCAGCAGGAACGAGGAGTAGACCCCGGCCCAGCCCTGCACGATGGCGTTGCGGTCCATCTTCGGCCAGCGGGCCAGGTATGGGCGGACGATCTCCTCGGCGGCGTCGAGCAGCCGGCCGACGTCGAGCCCGGTCCGCACGCCGAGCCGGTCGAAGACCGCGGCGAGGACCTCGGTGGGAGAGTTGCCTGCGCCGGCGCCGAGCGCGCACAGCGACCCGTCGATGTAGCGGACGCCGACCTCCTGGGCGATCACGGAGTTCGCGACGCCGAAGCTGAGGTTCTGATGGCCGTGGGAGCGGGGAGGTCGTCGCGCTCGGGGACGGCGCAGACCGGTTCGAGGTCGGGGACCGGGTCGTCTCGGCCTTCACTCCGGACCGCGGGGTCGTACCCGCGCTGATGGGGTCAGGCCGCGGCGAGCCCGACGCACAGCGCGGCGAGTGCGAAGGTCTGCAGCGCGACGCGCCCGTCGATGACCGAGTCCCAGCGAGCCTGGAGCCGACGGGCGTCGCTCGGCACCCGGTCGGCGACTGCCGCTGCGCTCAGCGCCGTGTTCACCGGCTTGCTGATCCGGGTGTAGATCACGAGAAATGCGATCAGGGCGAGCGTGGCGAGCGCCCCGGCCGCGGTGCTCACCCCGCGCCCGCTCGCGGCGGCGAGCGCGGTCATGGCCGTGGCGGCGATCAGGCCGCCGGCGCCGATCGCCGGGAAGCGGCGGTCGGCGATGCGGTGGACGTGGCCGAGCAGTTGGGTGAGGGTGCGGTCGTCGACCGCGGTGATGGCCGGGCGCAGGACGATCGCGGCGAAGACGTCGGTGCCGTAGACGACGGCGTTGGCGAGTATTGCGAGGCCGGCGAGGATGGCGACGAGGGTGTGTGTCACGGGGTCTCCTGGTGGGTGAGCATGCGGTGGGCGAGGTCGAGGCGGGCCTGCGCCTGGCCCGGGACGAGGCGCTCGCCGGCCTGGAGGGTGGCCAGGCCGTGCAGGACCGACCAGGCGACCTCCGCCCGGGTGCCGTCGGCATCCGGGAACGCGTCGCGGATGCCCGAGAACGCGCGCCGGAGCGGTGCGGGGGTGTCGTCGGTGGCGAAGGCCAATCCCGAGGGCATCGAGAACATCGCCTCGTAGACCCGGGGGTGCGCGGCGGCGAAGTCGAGGTAGGCACGCATCCGCGGCAGGGGTGCGGCGTCCACCGCCTCGAGCGCCGCGGCGATGTCGCTGAAGCCGTCGAGCGCCACCGCGTCGATCAGCGCCTGTCGGCCGGCGAAGGCCGAGTAGAGCACCGGCTGGGTGACGCCGAGCTCCCCGGCGAGGCGGCGCATAGTGACGGCGGCCCAGCCGTAGGACTCGGCGAGGTCGCGGGCGGCGTGGACGACCTGATCGCGTCGCTGATCGAGGTCGGGGGCCGGTCGAGGGGCCATGAGTGTAGTCTAGCATTGTTATGTAACAACACTAGACCAAGAGTCCGGGAGGACCCGCCACCATGTATCTCGCCGCGCTCGTGGTCGCAGGCATCGGTTGTGCCGGCATCGTCGCCGTCGGCGGCCGCTTCCTGCTGACACCTCGGCAGGCGACGCTCGACTTCGGTGTCGCCGCTGACGATGTCCGCGCCCTGACCGCGATCAAGGGCGTCCGCGACATCACCTCCGGGGCGGTGCCGCTCGTGGCCTGGGCGGCCGCCGGTTCCGCGACACTCGGCTGGGCACTGATCGCCGCAGCCCTCACCCCGACTGCGGACGCCGTCATCGTGCTCACCCACGGCGGGAAGCCCTCCACCGCGCTGGGCATCCACGGGCTCACGGCCGCGCTGCTCGTCGTGGCAGGCCTCGTCCTGGCGCTGGGGTGAGCGACGCGAGGCAACTCTGGTCGGGCGAACTCGTTGGCGCAGACGGCGAGGATCCGCACAAGGCAAACGCGGTCGCCTCTCCATTCTCCGAAGGCGCGATGACGAGCTACAGGGGGCTCCGCGGTCAAGTCACGACCAGCGCCCATCCTGCTGACGCCGAGCCGATGAGACCGCCGTACGCCGGTGCGGTCGCCCTCCGGTGCGGGGCCACCCGACGCCCCGTCCACTCTCGCCACGCTCGCGTTGGCCGCCGGGGCGCAGGGCGCTGCGCCGGGTCACCTGGCGCCACGGCTGACCGCGCGGACCGGGGGGGGGGGGGGGGGGGGCCCGCCCCCCCCGCGGCCCCCCGGACACTAAGCACCCCGCGGGGGGGGTGGACCAGCGCCGCCGGGCACCCCGCGGGGCGGGGGGGGGGGGACC
>NZ_JBEZDN010000066.1:0-8041 GCF_040648315.1 Pseudonocardia sp. NPDC049154 | reverse complement strand
CGGGCGCCCGGGCTGTCGCCGCGGCCGGGGAGGGCGCGGTGAACGTCCGCGCCGACCCGGTCCACGCTCACACAGATCGCACCTTCCGGAGGAAGTCCAGCAGCGCCGCGTTCACCTCGTCGGGCCGTTCCTGCTGCACCCAGTGCCCGCACTCGTCCAGCACGATGGTCCCCAGGGAGGCGGGTGCCACGTCCGCGAAGGACTCGATGGCCTCGCGGCCCCAGATCGTGCACACGTCGCGGTCCCCGCCGATGTAGAGCGCGGGCACCTCCAGTTTCCGCCCGTCGTAGGCCGCGAGCAGTTCCCAGTCGAGGTCGTTCGTGCGGTACGAGCTCAGCGGGCCTGCGAAACCCGTCTGCTCGTACTGGGCCGTGAACACGTCGATGTCCTCCTCGGTCAGCCAGTCCGGGAGGACCTCGGGCATCACGTAGTAGGACGACCAGTCGACGCCCGGTTCCACGCACAGCCCAGTCCCGCGCAGGTAATCGACGATCTCGTCGAACGTCCGCAGGGGTGGCACGGGCTCCAGGAACGACGCGGAGACGGTGTAGAAGGCGGAGGTCAGGAACCGTCGGACGTCCCGCTCGAGATCCCGCTCGACGACGTCGGGGGAGTTGGTGATGTGCTGCTGGTACCAGACCCGCCCGGGTCCGGCGATGCGCCGCTCGATCTCGCTGGGGCGCAGCTCGCCGCGAGGACTGCCCGGCAGTGCCATGAGCCCACGTCCACCGAACGGGACGCTCAGGCCGACCACGCCGTCGAACACGTCGGGCCGGGTCCAGGCACAGGTCCAGGCGACCGCCGCCCCCCAGTCGTGCCCGACGACGATGGCGCGGGACTCCCCGAGGGCCTCGATGATCCACGCGCAGAGGGCGACCCGGTTCGTGATGCGGCCATCGTCGCGGTGGACCGGCGCGGAGGACCGCCCGTATCCGAGCTGGTCGATCGCGACCGCCCTGTAGCCGGCCTCGGCCAGGGCGCGGAGCTGGTGTCGCCACGAGTGCGCCGACTCGGGCCAGCCGTGGATCAGCAGCACCAGCGGGCCGCTGTCCCCGGCGATCGTCATATGCATCCGGTGCTCGTCCAGCTGCACGGTGTGCGAGCGCAGGACCGTGTCGTTGTCAGTCATCGTCGATCCTCACACCATCACGATTCCGCCGTCGACGACGACGGATTGTCCGGTCATGTAGCCGCCGTCGGGGCCGGCCAGGTACGACACCAGCCCGGCGACGTCCTCGGGGGTCTGAACGCGGCCGAGCGCGATCATCTGCGAGTACCGTTCCAGCGCCTCGCCCTCGCCCGTCCCCAGATGACGCCCCAGGCTGCGGTCGATCTCGGTCCACATGTCGGTGCCGACGATGCCGGGACAGTAGGCGTTGACGGTGATGCGGTGGCGGGCGAGCTCGCGCGCGGCGACCTGAACGAGTGCCCGCACCCCGAACTTCGAGGCGCAGTACGAGGCAAGGTACTCCGAACCGGAGTGGGCACCGACCGAGCCGGCCGCGATGATCCGCCCACCGCCGCCCTGCTCGATCATCGCCGCGGCTGCGGCCTGGATGCTCCAGAGCACTCCCGCGACGTTCACCCCCAGCACCGCGTCGAGGTCGTCCGCATTGACGTCGAGGAGCGGACCGACCCGGACGATTCCGGCGTTCGCGACCATCACCGCGAGGTCTCCGTGCCGGTCGCGCGTGTCGGCGACGAGCTCGCCGACGGCGTCGCGTCTGCGCACGTCGCACTCGGCGGGCGAGGCCTGGTACCCCTGGTCGCCGATCTCCTTGGCCACGGTTCGGGCGAGTTCTGCGGAGATGTCGGCTGTCGTGACGGTGAACCCGTCGGCTGCGAGCCGGTGGGCGATGGCGCGGCCGATGCCGCGACCCGCGCCGGTGACGATCGCGCTACCTCTATCTGTCGTCATTCTGGTCCTCTCTGGTGTCGGAGGCTGTGGGCTGTGCCGGCGCGGACCGGATCGCTGCCACCCGGGAGCCGCGCACAAAGGGGGAGTCGCGCCAGTCCGGCCCGGGGTCGAGGTGGTAGCCCGCGCGGATCCGGTAGGGCCGCGAGTCCACGAGGGAAGCGTGGGTGCCAAGCGCCCGGCGCAACCGGGACACCTCAGCGCGCACGCTGACGGTGGGTGACCCACCTCCATGGAGGACGCGGGCGACGTCGCTGGCCCAGAGCCCACTGGTGCCCGCGAGGTGCAGCAGGAGTAGAAGCTCGCCCTGGCGGCGGGTGAGCTCGAGGGGATCGGGGGCCTCGTCCACCACCAGGCACGGGGTGCCGCGATCGAGCCGTAGCCGCGCCGTAACTGGTGTCCGCGCGGTTCGTGGTCGCAGCCGGACAAGCCAGCCGCCCGCCACCGGCTCGGCGGGGCAGCGCCCGTGGCCCGGCACCAGCACGGCACCGGCCGTCGGCGCAGGGATCCGCGCCCCGACTCCGCGTGAAGGGCCCGACGAGGGGACGACCCAGCCCTCGTCGTCTACCAGGAGGAGGTCCCGGTCGCCGAGGTGACCCGCGTAGCGCATGCGGAGGCGCTCGAGTCGCTCGAACCGGTGTGCGCGAGTCTCGCTGGCGACCAGCGCGGCGAGGCTCGCCGCTAGCGTCTGAGTGCGCGGATGGAACTCGGCCAGGGGCCCGGCGATGTTCACGACCCCGGCGGTGGGCCCGGGTACCGGAACCGCGACGCAGAACCAGTCGCGCTGGCACAGCTCGAAGTGCTCGGGCCCGAGCAGGGTGGTCGCCGAGCCGGTGCGCAGGGCGAGCCCGATGGCGTTGGTCCCGACGGACTGCTCGTCCCAGCGGACGCCCTCGACGAACCCTGCGCGGGCGGTCTCCCGGCGCAGCGATGGATCCCCGTCCGTCCAGAGCACCGTGGCTCGGTCGTCCACGAGGGAGACCACCATCCCGGCGGCGCGCTCGATGGGCACGACGGCCCGCAGCGCGTCAACGACACCTCCGACAGGGGGCTTGTGGGCACCCTCGGGTGGCGCCTTCCGGGGATTGAGCCGGTCGGGTCGCAGGCCGGCGGCCCGGGAGCGAAACCAGGACCGTGCGACCACCTCGCGACGGATCTGGGGAGATGCGGACGACACCAGGGGAGCCTCCTCGTCGAGGCGGATCCGGGGGATCTGGGACCGGGCTGTCACCAGCCAGCTTCGAGGATGACGCCGCCAGGCCTTAGGGGGAGAACACCTACACGACCACGGAACCGGTCGCCGGGTCAGCGGCGCAGCAGGCGTTCGGCGAGCGCCAGTTGCAGCCGCATCCGTCCGCCGGCGGTGCGCACGCTCCACCCGAGCACCCGCTCCGCCTGGTCGAGGCGGTCCTGCAGGGTGGAGTGGTGGAGGTACAGCTCGGTGGCGGCCGCGCGGACGGACGGGGCCCCCACCACGGTGGTCAATGTCTGCAGGAGGTGGGGCACCTCCTGGGCGGCGGCGAGCAGCGCGCGCAGGTCGGCGGTCGGGGCCGCTCCGGCGTTCACCGCGGCCTCGAGCAGGACGAGGCCCCCGAGGTCGTCGGCGTGCACGACCCGGGGCCCGGGGTCCGCGGCGGTACCGTCCGCCGCGAACCGCAACGCCACTCGGGCCTGGTGCGCCGAGCGGGGCAGGTCGGGGATTGGCACCGTCGGCCCTACGCCGCGTCGGCCCTCGCCTGGCACGGTGTCCTCCGCCCGGTCGATCATGATGTCGCCCTCGGCGAGGGCGACGACCCGCGCGCGAGCGGCCACCGTAAGGCCCAGCTCGCGCGCGGCCCATTCCCGCTGCTCCGGCGTGGCCAGAGGGTCCACGACGAGCTCGACGACGGCACAGTCGGGTCGGTGGGCGGGCTGCCCGCCGCGGACGCGTGCGATCACCAGTTCGGCGGTGACCGCGGCCCGCTCGAGCACCATGCCGTCGACCAGGCTCGTCGAGCGGTCGGTCTCCAGGCGCAGGATCCCGCCGCCGACGACCGCGGACAGCCAGCGCGGATCCGGCGGGCCGTCCGGGGGCGTCCGGACCCCCGCTGCGTCGACCCTGATCGCGATCCGGTGAGTTGGGTCGTCGAGCCGGGCGGGGACTCCGGACAGCACCGCGGCGCCGCGCACTACCTGCTCGAGGCCCGCCCGGGAGCGTGTGAGGCGGTCGAAGTAGGCGATGACGTCGAGGGCCGCGCTCGCCGAGGAGTCGAGCGCGGCCAGCCGGCCGGACAGGTTCTGCATCCACCGCTCCCGCGGATCAGTCGCCGAGGAGCCGGCGCAGCCAGTGCAACCGGGCCGCCCGGGCTCGCTGGGACAGGTCGGCCTGCGGGGCGAGGAAGTCGAAGGCGTGGAAGGCGCCGGGCCAGACGTGCAGCTCGGCCTCGCCACCGGCCGCCCACAGCCGCGCGGCGTAGTCGACGATCTCGTCCCGGAAGGTCTCGGCCGATCCGGCGTCGAGGAACGCCGGGGGCAGCCCGGCAAGATCGGCCGCGCGGGCGGGCGCGGCGTAGGGGGACACCTCGCCGGCACCGTCGAGCCAGGCGGTCCAGCCCGTCTCGTTGGACACCCTGTCCCAGACCCCAAGCCCGAGCATCTGTCGGGCGGAGACCGAGTCGTTGCGGTCGTCCAGCATCGGGTACATGAGCAGCTGACCGGTGATCTCGATCTCCTTCCGATCGCGCGCCATCAGCGCCAGCGCCGCGGCGAGGTTGCCGCCGGCGCTGCCCCCGGTCACCACGATCCGGCCGTCGCCGCCGACCGCCGCCGGCTCCGCAGCGAGCCACCGCAGGCCCGCGTAGGCGTCCTCAGTCCCGGCCGGGAAGGGGTGCTCGGGGGCGAGTCGGTAGTCGACGGACACGACCACCAGCTCGAGTTCGCGCGCGAAGTCCAGCACCGGATCCAGGCCGTACCGGTTGTTGCCCATGATCAGGCCGCCGCCATGGGTGTTGTACACGACTGGGCGGGGGTCCGTTCGGCCGCGCGGACGGACGACGAGCAGCTTCAGCTCGGGACCCCTTTCGGCGCCGGGAACGGTCCGCTCCTCGACGAGGAGTCTCTCGTCCGCCGCGAGGTCCGCGACCGTTGGGACGGTCTCGGCGAGGTTCGCCCGCTCGCTGGCCAGCTGGTCGAGGGTGATCCCGGTGGCGATCGAGGTCTGGCCCGTCACGGCGAGGGCGGCGGCGAGCTCGGGATCGAACGGCGGGGGTGCGAGGGTCATCGTCTGCTCCAGGAGGTGGTGGTCGGGTGTGCCCACCGTGCTCGTGCACGACGGTCCGCGGCATCCCGCCAGGAACGGGGTCCGATCCGCCATGCGGCGGGTCGTCGCTCGTGAGGTTCGGCACGGTGAACGGTGCTTCGTAGGCTGGCCGTGTCCCTTCCGCCGACCCGACTGGACACCGCTCCCATGCCGAACGCACCCATGCCCCCGCTGATCCAGGCCGCCGAGCTCCAGGACGCCCTTGGCCGCGACGACCTGCGGATCCTCGACGCCTCCACCGGGCTCAGCCTCGGAGCGGAGGACGCCGGATACGTCGCCACACCATTGATCGACGCCTATCGGCGCGCGCACATTCCGGGCGCGGTGTTCGCCGATGTCCCGAACGGGCTGTCCGACCCGGACGCCGCGCTCGACTTCACGGTGCCCGCTCCCGAGCGTTTCGCGGCGCAGGTCGGCGCGCTGGGCGTCGGGAACGAGACCCAGGTCGTGGTCTACGACACGGGGGGCGCGTGGGCCACGCGGGTGTGGTGGCTGCTGCGCCTGCATGGGCACGACCGCGTGTCGGTGCTCGACGGCGGCCTGCGCGAGTGGCGAGCGGCCGGTCTGCCCACCGAGTCCGGTGAGGTCACGGTGCCGCCCGCGGAGTTCACCGCCCGTCCTCGCCCCGAGCTGCTCGCCGACGTCGACGAGGTTGCGGCCCTGTCGGAGGGCGGTGGCTGCCTGGTCAACGCCCTCGACCCGGAGACCTTCCGGGGCGAACAGCCGGTGAACCCTTATCCGCGGCGCGGGCGCATCCCCGGTAGCGCCAACCTCCCGTTCGACACTCTGTTCGACCCGGCGACCGGACGGTACCGGCCGGTCGCCGAGCTGTCGCCGCTGCTGCAGGACGCCGGGCTCCTCGGTGGCGGGCGTGCGGTCACGTACTGCGGGGGCGGGATCGCCGCGACCGTGCCGGCGTTCGCCGCGTTCCTCGTGGACGGCACGGAGGTGGCGGTCTACGACGGCTCGCTGACCGAGTGGACCGGGAACCTTCAGCGGCCCGTGGAGGTCGGTTGACGGTCCGGTGACGTCACGGGACCAGCACAACCTTGCCGACGGTCGCCCGGGTACCGAGGAGCCGGTGCGCGCGGGCGGCCTCGGCGAAGGGGACGGCCTCGGCGACGACGGGGGTTAGGGTTCCGTCAGCGGTGGGTTGGCGCAGCGGCGTGAGCCAGGGTTGCAGGGTCCCGCGGTCGTCCCACAACACCCGCAGGTCCAGCCCGACGACCACCTTCGAGTCGACCATGAGCTCGGCGGTGCTCAGGCCCTCGATCAGCCGCATGTCACCGTCACCGGTAGCGAACGTCGCGGCGGCGCCGAAGGGGACCAACCGGCCGCCCGGGCGCAGCAGTGCGTAGCTGCGAGCGAAGGAGTCACCGCCGATGGCGTCCATGACCAGGTCGAACGGCGGCAGGTCGTGCTCCCAGCCCGGCGTGGTGTAGTCGTGGGCGTGGGCGCCAAGGGAACGGACGAGCCCGAGCTTGGGCGAGGAGGCGGCGCCGTGCACCTCCGCCCCGGCGGCCCGGGCGATCTGGAGGGCAGCGGTGCCGACCCCGCCCGCGGCAGCCATGACCAGCACCCGCTCGCCCGCCTGCACGTTGCCGTAGGTCCGCAGACCCGCCCACGCGGTCGCCGCGGTGATGAGCAGGCCAGCACCCTCCTCGAGACCGAGCCGATCAGGCAGCGGCACCGTGTCGCGGTGCTCGACGCACACCTGTTCGGCGTACCCGCCGCCGCGCAGTACCGCCGCGACCCGGTCACCAACGGCAGGGGTGGTGACCCCGGGGCCGCACTCAACCACCTCGCCGGCGACCTCGAAGCCGGGCACGCATGGTGTGATGTTGGCGTGCGGGTACCGGCCGAGCCGGGTCATGACGTCGGCGAAGTTGACCCCCGCCGCCCCGACGCGGATCCGGACCTGGCCCGGCTGCGGTGCCGGCGCCGGGCGGTCGGCGACCTGCAGGACCTCCGGCCCACCGAACTCGCTGACCTCGACGACTCTCACGAGGCACGCCCGCGTCCGAGTGCGGCCTCCAGCACTGCGGCGGCGGGTTCGCCGTCTCCCGAGGTGAGCAGGGCGTCGACGACCTCCGGGCCCGCGTCGCCGAGCAGGGCCAGGGCGTGGGCTCGTTGGGTCGGGGCGTCGGGGAACCACACGGTGCGGGGCAGGTCGGCGGCCCGCCGGCGCACGGCTCCGGGTCCTGCACCGAGGACGATCTCGGCGTCGCGGTGGCCCAGCGTCGGGTCCGGCTGCACCTCGATCCGTTCGGCGAGTGCACACACCCGCGGATCGGCTCGCCGGGCGTAGTCGTCGACGGTCAACCCGCCCGTGAGCAGCAGGTGGGCCACCACAAACCGGACGCTGGACAGGGCGGAGGTCAGGGTCGGGTAGGGCGGGCGGGTCTGCGTTCCGGGGAATGCGGCGAAGTCGGCGTTCATCCGGACGGTCACCGGTCCGTCCGTGTCCGCGCCGTGGAGCTCGCGGGCGACCAGGGCGGCGGCCATGTTGTCCCCAAGGGTGGGGAGGGCCTTGGTCCAGACCCCGAGCACGAGGTCCGCGCGCGGGGGAGTGCGTAGGGTGGCGGGTACCTCGTCCAGTCCCGCCACCATCGCGAGGAATCCGTGCCGGGCGTCGAGGGCGCCGGGACCTGCGGTCATCCCGGCGCGCGCGGCAGCCGCGTAGAGGTACCCGTCCCGGGCGGCACCGGGATTGTGCAGCCGCCAGTCCTCGCCTCCGGATCCCACGCTGTGCAGGGAGCCGCGGCCCGCGAGCAGCGCGCCCGCCAGGCCGTGGCGGGTGCGCTCGGCGTCGAGCCCGAACGCGCGGG
>NZ_JBEZDN010000065.1:0-44821 GCF_040648315.1 Pseudonocardia sp. NPDC049154 | reverse complement strand
ACACGAATCGCACCCCACCCATTCCCACCCCCACGCTCTGCCGATCTGCGGCGCGGCGGCCGGTGGCGGGGCGGCCGCGGCGGGTCGCGTGGCGGGTCGCGGGGCGGGTCGCGTGGCGGAAGGGCCCGCGGTGGACCCGCCGGTCCGCGACGCGGCCGGCACCCCGCGCGGCGACGTCGAGGTGCCCGACGCCGAACCGGGGAGCGCCGCCGGCACCGCGGTGCGGCGTGCGGCGGACCCGGTCGCGGAGGGCAGGGCGCCGACGCCCGGCTGCCCGGTCGATCGCCGGGACCGACCGCCGGTGACGCCCTCCACCTCGCGGAGCGCGGAGGCGAGGTTGGCGCGGGCCCGGACGAGGCGGAGGTAGAGCACGCCCGCCGAGTCGTCCGCGAGCGGGACCGGCGCGAGCACCTGCACGACCCGGCTGCCGGTCACGACGACGGTCTGCACCGCGCCGCCCCGCGTCCCGCCGACGCCCGCGGCGCAGTCGAAAGCGTTGACGATCTCCTCGGTGGGCAGCCCGGAATCGACCTTCCCGGAACTACCCAGAATCGTGCCGGAATCGCGCTCCAGAACGCAGACGTACGACACCCCTGGCATTTTTGCCAGGGTGTCGATCACGTTGTCCGGAACAGGCACGCGAAAGTGTCTCACACGCTGAGAGAACCATTGTTCCGCCACCAATCCGGCCCATTCCGTCGCGGCCGGAAGGCCGCTGTGCTTCGGCTTCTCGGCCCAGCGACGCCAGGGCCGTCCGCGCAACCACGGACCTCGTGGCGGGCGGGGCACCGGACGAGGACGATCACCGACCTGGGGATCACCGCGAACGGCCGCCGTGGCTCGGCGCATCCGGCCCTGCACGGAGCGTCCGCCCGGCCGTCCGCGAGCCGGGCGACGGTGAGCGACACCCGTCGGCGGGTGCCGACGACCTGGCGCCCCACCGTCCGGAGTGGTCGGATGGTGTCGTGAGCGCAGCAGCCTTCCGGGCCGCCGTCGAGCGCGGCGACGCCGACGCGGCCACCGACCTCTTCACCGCCGACGCGGTGTTCCACTCCCCGATCGTCCACCGGCCGTACGAGGGGCGGGAGGCGCTGCGGGCGATCCTCGGGGCGGTCGTGCAGGTGTTCGAGGACTTCCGCTACACCGACGAGTTCGCCGGCGAGGGCGGGCACGTGCTGGTCTTCCGCGCCCGGGTGGGCGACCGGGAGCTGGAGGGCGTCGACATCCTGCGCGAGGGGCCGGACGGCCTCGCCGAGCTGACTGTGATGGTGCGGCCCTACTCCGCCGCCACCCTGCTGCGCGAGCGGATGGCGGCCCTCCTCACCCCCTGAGCCCGCCCTACCGAGCCCGCGGCACCGAGCCCGACACACCACCGAGCTCGCACCCCCTGGCCGGCACCTACCCCGTCGGCGCCGTCGCCCTCGTGTGGACGGCGGTGAGGAAGCGGTGCACCGCGCGCACCGTGTAGGCGGTGCGGGCGGTGGGCAGCCCGTCGAACCCGTGCTGGGCGTGCGGCAGCTCCGCGTAGCAGACGGGCTCCCGCGACACCGCTCGCAGGCGCGCGACCAGCCGCCGCGACTGCCCCACCCCGGCCACCGTGTCCGTGTCGCCGTGCACGACCAGGAAGGGCGGCGCGTCCGGGCCGGCCCGGTGCACCGGCGACGCCGCGCGGTAGGTCGCCTCGTCGGCGGCGTAGCTGGTCCCGATGACCTTGCCCTCGAGCAGGTTCCACAGGCCCTGGTCGTCGAGGGTGAGGTCGTGCACCCCGTAGAACGGCACCGCGGCCTGCACGGAGGTGTCCGCCTCCTCGAAGCCCGGCTGGTACGCCGGGTCGTTCGGGGTCAGCGCGGTGAGCGCGGCCAGGTGCCCGCCCGCGGACCCGCCGGTCACCGCCACGAACCCGGGATCGCCGCCGAAGTCGGCGACGTGCTCGCGGACCCAGCCCAACGCCCGCTTGACGTCGACGATCATGGCGGGCCATCGGGCGGCGGGCGCGAGCCGGTAGTCGACCGTCACGCACACCCACCCGCGTGCCGCGAGGTACGCCATCAGTGGCTGCGCCTCCTGGGTGCGCGAGCCGAGCGTCCAGGCACCGCCGTGCACCTGCAGCAGGACCGGGGCCGGCCCGCCGTCGCGGAGCAGGTGCAGGTCGCGGCGGGCCCAGACGTCGAGCCGGTGCTCGGGCTCCGGGCCGTAGGCGACGTCCTGCGCCACGACGTACCGGCCCGCACCGCGGGCCCGATCACGCACCCTTCGGGCCGCCCCGGGGATCGGCCGGTCCAGGCCGGTGACCCCGAGCGGGGACAGCGCCTCCTGCAGCACGACGGCCGAACGGCGGGCGTCGGCACGCAGCCCGGCCAGGGCCGCCGCGGCGGCGGCGTTGGTGCCGATCGTCGCCAGCGCGGCGACGCGGCCCGCTCGCGGACCCCGCACCAGCTCCACCACCCCGCCCGCTGCCAGTGCGGCGTGGGCGAGTGCGTCCGCGACCGGCATCTCCGACGCGGGCGTGCAGGCCGCCATCTGGGCCACCGACGTCGGCCAGCGCCGCAGCACCGGCCGGCGCGCACCCGCCGCCGCCAGAACGCCCAGGATCCCCGCCACCGTGCCGGTACGCCCCATCCGAGCTCCCTCGCTCCCGTGATCGCCGTCGATCCCCCGATCCTCGCGCGCTGCGGCCCGCGGATCTCCTCCGCCTCCTCGCTCACATCCGTCCGGCCCAGTCCGACCGCGGAGTCGTCACGCAGTGTCGCCGCGGCGGCGGGCGACACGCGCTCGTGATGCCGTCATTCGGGTGAGTTCGATCTCCGCCCGCACCGTGCCCGCGGGGTGCTCCGTTGACCTCCCAGACGGTCGCGCGGGCCCGAACGGTCTCCGGCGGTGCTCCGCACGGCCGAGGCCGGCCCGGCCGCCCGTCCCGCACGGCCACCGGGCCGGGACGAACGGCGGACGACGGGGAGGACGAGCGACAGTGCCCGGAGGAGGTCACGGACCGGCGCCGCGCGCGAGCCGACAGGGCCCGCCGCCGCAGCAGCCGCGTCCTCGCACCGCCCGCCCGGTCCGCCCCGTGCCGCCGGTTCCGCCGCCCGCCCGTCCGGACGTCCCGGGCCGTCCCGGCCCGCTCGCCGGTCCTCCCGGGTCCGGGCGTCCGCTGCCGCCGCCGCGACGCGCGGCCGAGAACCCGCCGTCGCGCTCGACCCCCTCCCACGGGAACGGGCGGTCCGACCGCTCCACCCCACCGCGCACCGGATCCTCCGGCGACCGCTCCACCCCACCGCGCACCGGCGCCACCAGCGACCGCAGCACCCCGCCGCGCACCGGCGACCGCGGCGACGCGGCGCGCACCGACCGGAACGGCGCGGTGTCCCGCCCGTCCGACCGCTCCCGCAGCACGGGCACCGCCGCGCGCAGCGGGGCCGGCACGACCGGTTCGACAGGGACCACGGGATCGACCCGCACCGGCGCCGCCACCCGTCGTCCGGCCGTCCCCCGCGCCCGCAGCCGCCGCTCCCGCACGCGCACCGGCGTCGGCTGGTGGCAGACCCCGGACCCCCGGAAGGCGACCGCCACGGCCACCGGCCTCACCCCGGCGGCCCCCGAGCCGCCCGCCCCGCAGGGCCCGCTCGAGCTGCTGCGCCGCCGCCTCGGCGGGTCGGCCCACCGCCGCCCGCTCACCCCGGCGCAGCGCACCGCGCGCCGGCGCCGACGCGTCAAGTGGGGCGTCCTCGGGGGGCTCGCGGCGCTCGTCGTGCTGCCCCTGCTCGCCCTCGGGATCGGCTGGCTCGCCTTCTCCGTGCCGACCGCGGACGACGCCGTCAACAACCAGGTCGCGACGATCTCCTTCGCCGACGGCACGGACCTGACCCGGCTCGTCCCCGAGCAGGGCAACCGCACCAAGGTGACGGTCGACCAGATCCCGGTGCACGTCCGCGAGGCCGTGCTGTCGGCCGAGGACCGCAGCTTCTACTCGAATCCGGGCTTCGACTTCACCGGCATCCTGCGCGCGGTGTGGAACCAGCTGCAGGGCGGCGTCGGCGGCGGCTCGACGATCACCCAGCAGTACGTGAAGAACGCCCTGGTGGGCGACCAGGTCTCCTTGTGGCGCAAGTACAAGGAGCTCATCGTGTCGCTGAAGGTCAACCAGGAGAAGTCGAAGGACGAGATCCTCACCGACTACCTGAACACGATCTACTTCGGCCGCGGCGCCTACGGCATCCAGTCGGCGAGCCAGGCGTACTTCGGCAAGGACGTCGGCCAGCTGACCGTGGCCGAAGGTGCCCTGCTGGCAGGCGTGATCCAGTCGCCGTCGCGCTGGGACCCGGCGATCGACCCGAACAAGGCCGTGCAGCGCTGGGACTTCGTGATGGACGGCATGGTCGGCCAGGGGTGGCTCGCCCCCGGGGACCGCGCCGCCGCCACCTTCCCCGGCACCCAGCAGCGCAAGGCCGCGCCGGGCAGCGGGTCCTTCTCCGACAGCCGCGGACACGTCGTCAACGCGGTGAAGGCGGAGCTGGACTCGCTGGGCATCACCGACCAGGAGATGGCGCAGGACGGCCTGCGGATCACCACCACGATCGACCCGGAGCAGCAGCGGCGGGCGGTCGAGGCCGCCCAGGAGACGCTCGACGGGCAGCCGGACAACCTCCGCTCGGCCGTCGTCGCGATCGACCCGCGGACCGGCGGGGTCAGCGCCTACTACGGCGGCGAGAACGGTGTGGGTCTCGACTACGCCCGGGTGAGCAAGCAGCCCGGCTCAACGTTCAAGCCGTTCGTGGTGCTCGCCGCGCTGAGCCACGACCCGCCGATCGGCCTCGGCACGGTGTTCGACGGCAGCGAGGAGACCGGCCTGCGCAACGCCGACGGCGCCGACTGCCCACGCTGCGACATCAAGCAGGCCATGACGATCTCCAACAACGTCATCTTCACGAAGCTGGCGGCCAAGGTCGGGCCGGCGAACGTCGCCGCCGCCGCCCGCGCCGCCGGCATCACCTCGCCGCTGGACAACCCCGACGCCCGGCTCGCGCTCGGGAACAAGGAGGTCACGCCGCTGGAGCTGGCGTCGGCCTACGCGACGATCGCCGACGGCGGCGTCTGGCACGCGCCGCACTTCATCTCGAAGGTGGTGACCGCGGACGACCGGGTGCTCTACGAGGCGCCGGAGTCCCAGGGCGAGCGGCGGTTCAGCGAGCAGGTGGCGCGCAACACCGTCGAGGCGATGCTCGGCGTGGTCCCGAACGACGGGCTCGGCATCGGCCGGCCGGTCGCGGGCAAGACCGGCACCGTGCAGTCCCGGTTCGAGGGCGAGAACAACGACGCCTGGTTCTCCGGCTTCACCCCGGACCTGGCCACCGCGGTGTGGATCGGCACGGACATGAACTCGCCGATCCGGACGGCGTCGGGCACCCCGGTCGAGGGCAAGACCCTGCCCGGTGAGATGTGGCAGACGTTCATGAAGCAGGCGATCGAGGAGGAGCCGCAGCAGGACGGCTTCGGCACCTACCGCCCGATCGGCGAGCCCGCGTCGGATCTCCCGCCCAACGAGACCCCCAGCGCCACGCCGACGCCCAGCGCGCCGCCGAGCGCGTCGTCCGAGGTCCCGCCGCCCTCGCCGACGCCGGTGACCCCGACGACGGCGCCACCGCCCGGCAGTGGCGCGTTGCCCGACCGGGACGACACCCTGTTCCCGGGCGAGGAGGGCCCCGCCACCACGGCTCCCGGATCGCCGCCGACGGCCCAGCGCCAGGACTGCTCGATCACGCCCTGCGGCTGAGTGCCCCCGGACCGGCGCGGGTCTACCGTGGATCCGGTGAGCACCCCACGACGGTTCGCGGTCGACGCCTGGCCGTCGGACCGCAGCCTGGTGCTCTACGTCCCGGAGATCGAGGCCTCCACCGCGGTCCGGGACATGCGCGACGCCGAGGCGGCCGCCCGCGACCTGATCGCCGTGCTCACCGGCCTGGACCCGGACGTGATCGAGTGCGACGTCCGGCTGTCGCGCCGCGCCCGCGTCGCCCCCTGGCGCTGAGCCCACCGCCGCTCAGGGGCAGGGTTCCTCAGGGGCCCAGGTTCCTCAAGGGCCCAGCGTCTCCAGCACCGCGCTCGGCACCACCAGGTCCGCACGGTCCCGGGTCGCGGCGATCCGGTCGGCGTTGGGCCCGTCGACCCGCCGCACCCACTCCTCGGCCGCGCCGGGCGCCTTCCCGAACCGCACGTGCCGGTCCACGAGCCGGCGCAGCCGCAGGTCCTCGCGCAGGTCGCAGAACCACACCTCGGTGAGCTCGGCGGCCACCGCCGGCCACGGCTCGTCGGGCAGCAGCAGGTAGTTGCCCTCGGTCACGACCAGCCGGGCCTCCGGCGGCACCGCGATCGCCCCGGCCAGCGGCTGTTCCAGGTCCCGCTCGAACATCGGCGCGTACACGGGCCCGGGCTCGCCGTTCCGCAGCCGGCGCAGCAGCGCGAGGTAGCCGGCCGCGTCGAACGTGTCCGGGGCGCCCTTGCGGTCCCGCCGGCCCAGCCGGTCGAGCGCGACGTCGGCCAGGTGGAACCCGTCCATCGGCACGTGGACCGCGCCGGGGACCGCGGCGGCCACGTGCGCCGCCAGCGTGGTCTTGCCGGAGCCGGGCGCCCCGGCGATGCCGAGCAGGGCCCGCCCGCCCGCGGCGAGGGCCGTCGCGCGGGCGACCGGGTCGATCATGCCGGGAGCGTACGCGGCGGGCCCGTTCCCGGCCTGGTCACGCCCGGTACCGGACCGCCAGCACGACGATGTCGTCGCCGGTGTCGGCGGGCGACCCGGACACCAGGTGGTCGCAGAAGGCCTCCAGGTCCAGGTGCGCCCCGGCCCCGGCGAGGGCGAGCAGCTCGCGGGCGCCTCGGTCGTCGACGTCGTCGCGGCGCTCGGCGAGCCCGTCGGTGTAGAGCACGAGGGTGGCCCCCGGGACCAGCTCGATCTCCTGGTCGTGGCGCAGCCGGTCCGGGTCCACCCCGAGCACGACGTCCACCGCGCCGGTCGCGTACCGGGGGGTCCCGTCCGCCTCGACGACCAGTGGGGCCGGGTGCCCGGCGTTGGACCAGCGGAAGAGCCGCTGGTCGCCGCGGAGCAGGACACGCCCGTGCAGCAGCGTGGTGAAGCGGGTGACGTCGAGTCGCGAGGCGACCCGGTCCAGCCTGCGCAGCACGTCCGACGGGGCGCCGTCGGTGTCGAAGGCCAGCGCGCGCAGCATGCTGCGGAGCTGCCCCATCGTGGCGGCGGCGGCCAGGTCGTGCCCGGCCACGTCGCCGACCGCGAGCGCGAGGTCCCCGAAGGGCAGCCGGAACACGTCGTACCAGTCGCCGCCGACCTCCAGCTCCGCGGCCGCGGGGCGGTAGCGGGCGGCGACCTCGATCCCGCCCATGCCGACCGCGGCCATCGCCGGCGGCTCGGTGAGCATCGACTCCTGCAGCGCCAGCGACACCTGCCGGGTCTGCTGGAACCGCCGCCCGTGCTCGACGGCGGCCGACGCCCGCGCGGCCAGCTCGGTGACCAGCGCCAGGTCGTCCGCGGTGTAGGGCACCCGGTCGCCGCAGCTCGCGAACAGCAGGCCCGCGATCACCCGGGCCCCGGAGATCACCGGGGCGACCAGCCGGGAGTTCATCCGCACCTCGCGGGCCCACGAGTACATCTCGGGGGTGCCGGCCCAGTGCTCGACCTCGAGCGGGTCGAGCTCCAGCTCGGGCCGCCCGGTCCGCACGCTGCGCGCCAGCGGGTGGTCCGGCCCGAACACGAACCGCGCCGCGCCGTCGGCACCGATGTCGCCCGGTACCGGCGGCAGGCCGGGCGCAGCCCGGGTGACCGAACGACGGCCGTGCACCGGGTGCCCCGGCTCGAGCGGGTGGGCCTCGTCGACGAGGTAGACCCGGCAGAGGTCCGCGAACTCGGGCACGACGGCGTCGGCCAGGGCGAGCAGCTCGGTCTCCGGGTCGAGCGCCCGGTTGACGGCGAGAGTGGCCCCGGCCAGGACGTCGAGCCGGTGCCGGGTGCGGAACTCGTCGTCGATGTCGGTCTCGGTGCCGACCCACTCGACGAGCCGCCCGCCCTCGCGCACCGGGACGGCCCGGGACCGGAACCACCGGTAGCCGCCGGCGGCCGTGCGCAGCCGGTGGACGTGCTCGAAGCTCGCGTCCTCGCCCGTCCGGGCCCGCGCGACGGCCGCCTCCCACGCCGCCCGCTTGCGCCGCCGGTCCTCGGGGTGGATGGCGTCGAGGAAGCCCCAGCCCGCGTACTCGTGCGGGGCCTGCCCGGCGACGGCCCGGTAGCTCGGCGAGTCCTCCCGCGCGCTGCCGTCGGGCTCGCGGATCCACACCGCGGCCGACGTGGCGTCGACGAGGCTGCGGTAGCGGCGCAGCAGCGACTCGCGGGCCGCGGCCAGCTCGGCGAGCTCGCGCCGGGTGTGCTCGGCCTCGGTGATGTCGACGACCACCAGGCCGGCGCCGAGGACGCTGCCGTCCCGGTCGTGGACCGGGTAGCAGTTGACCATCCACGACTGCTCCGGGCCGCGACCGTGCCAGAGCCGCCCGGTGAAGGGGCTCTGGGTGATCGAGCGGTCCTCGTCGAGCACCCGGCGCAGCAGCCGCCCGATCCGGACCCCCGCCTCGCCGTGCACCTCCTCCAGCGAGCGCCCGATCCGGTCGTCGGCCGTGCCGCCGTCGATCGCGGTGACGGCGGAGTTGACCCGCCGGAACCGCAGGTCGTGATCGAAGTAGGCCAGCCCGACCGGGGCGTTCTGCCACAGCGCGTCGAGCAGCGAGAACGCCTCGACCCCGGCGCGCGCGTCGGTGGCGTCCTGCAGCACCCCGACCACGGCGACCTCGCCGGACCCGGGTGCGGCGTGCACGTAGAGGAGTCGGCCGGTGGGCACCACGGCGGGCAGCGGGTCGCTCACCCGCCCGGAGCGGGCGCGGACCAGCATGTCCTGCGCCGCAGCGAGGTCGACGAGCGGCCGGTCGGGGTCGAGGCCGCTGCGGCCGACCACCGTGTCGGCCGACCAGCCCGTGAGCCGCGCGGCCTCGGCGCTCCACAGGAGCACGCCCCCCGTGGCGTCGAGCGCGAACAGGCCGACCGGCAGGTCGGCGACGACGTCCGCCGCGAGCTGTGCCTGCGGCCCGTGCATCCGCGCATTATGGGGGCTCGCGCCGATCGGGCGATACGGGCCACACTCGGGCGGTGGAGGCGGGCGAGTACGTGACCGTGGCGCCGCACCCGGCGCTGCGCCGCTATGTCCGCCGCCTGCAGGGGTACCGGGAGTTCAGCGCCACGCCGCTGCGCCGGCTGCAGGCCCCGGTCGGGTCGTGCGCGATGATCCTCGGCTTCGGCGGGCCGCTGCGGCTCCACGGGCCCGCCGGTCCGGTCGCGCCGTCCCCGCCGTCCTCGCCCCGCGCGTTCCTGGCCGGGATGCAGACCGCGGCGGTGCACACCGAGTTCCGCGGCCACCAGCACGGCGTGCAGGTGGATCTCACGCCGCTCGGGGTGTTCGTGCTGCTCGGGCGGCCGACGGCGGAGCTCACCGGCGCGGTCCCCGCCCTCGACGAGCTCGACGACCCCGCGCTGGCGGCCCTGCCCGACCGGCTCGCCGCGGAGCCGGACTGGCCGGCCCGGTTCGCGCACGTCGAGGCGTTCCTCGCCGGACGGCTGCTCGCGGACACCGCGCGCACGCCCGATCCGGAGGTCACCTGGGCCTGGCGGAGGCTGGTGCGCCGGGCCGGCCTGGTCGGGATCGCCGACCTGGCCGCGGAGACGGGCTGGAGCCGCCGGCACCTGCTCGACCGGTTCCGGGCGCAGGTCGGTCTGGCCCCCAAGACCGCGGCCCGGGTGCTGCGGTTCGAGCGGGCGGCCGGGCTGGTCGTCGGCGGCGGGCCGTTCGGGGCCCCCGGCCCGCAGCCCGACCTCGCCACCGTCGCCGCGGAGTGCGGGTACGCCGACCAGGCCCACCTGACCAGGGAGTTCCGCGCGCTGGCCGGGGTCACGCCCACGGCCTACCGGTGCGCATTCGTTCAAGCCACGCCGGTCGTGGGCTCCTAGGTTCTCCGGCATGGGCATCCACGTGACACTGCGCTACGACGATCCGCGCGCCGCGCTCGACTTCCTCACCGGCACCCTCGGGCTGACCCCGGGCCACGTCATGACGTCCGACGACGGATCCGTCGGGCACGCCGAGGCGTTCTGGGAGGACACCGCGGTCATGATCGGCACCCGGTCGGGCGGGGACGACCGCTTCGACACCGGCCGCGCCGTCCTCTACCTCACCACCGACACCCCGGACGCCCTGCACGACAAGGCGATCGGTGCCGGGGCCGAGCTGGTGTACGGGCTGACGGACCAGTCCTACGGGTCCCGCGAGTTCGCCGTCGCCGACCCGGAGGGCAACGTCTGGTGCTTCGGGACCTACCGCCCGGCGGCCCCGTGAGCACGGTGACCCCCCTCGACCGGCTCCGCGCGCTCTGCCTGGCGCTGCCCGAGGTCACCGAGAAGGTCAGTCACGGCGAGCCCACGTGGTTCGTGCGGAAGACCTTCGTGACCTTCGCCGACCACCACCACGACGACCGGCTCGCCTTCTGGTGCGCCGCGCCGCCCGGGGTCCAGGAGGAGCTGGTCGCGACCGATCCGAAGCGGTTCTTCCGGCCGCCCTACGTGGGCACCCGCGGCTGGGTGGGCGTGCGGCTCGACGTCGAGGTCGACTGGGACGAGATCGCCGAGCTCGTCACGGAGGCCTACCGCACCGTGGCCCCGCGGAAGCTGATCGGGATCCTAGACTCCCGGGCGTGAACCGGGTCGAGATCGACGGCGCCGCCTTCGAGTACGAGGACGTGCCCGGCACCGGCGCCCCGCTGCTCTTCCTGCACGAGGGGCTGGGATCGGTGGGGCTGTGGCGCGGCTTCCACCGGCGCGTCGCCGAGGCGACCGGCCGCCGGGCGGTCGCCTACTCCCGGCTCGGCCACGGCTTCTCGGACCTCCCGTCCGCCAAGCGCACCGTCCGCTTCATGCACGAGGAGGCCGCGACGGTCGTCCCGGCCCTGGTCGAGGCGCTGGACGTCGGCGAGCCGATCCTGGTGGGGCACAGCGACGGCGGCTCGATCGCGCTGCTCGCGGCCGCGGCCCTGCCGGTGTCGGGGCTGGTGGTGCTGGCCCCGCACGTGCTCGTCGAGGAGATCGGGCTGCGGGCGATCGAGGAGGCCAAGCGCGCCTTCGAGACCGGCGACCTGGCCCGTCGCATGGCCCGCCACCACCGGGACGCCGAGGTGTGCTTCCGCAACTGGAACGACGTCTGGCTCGACCCGGCGTTCCGGGACTGGGACCTGCGGCCCGAGCTCGCCGGGATCACCTGCCCGGTGCTGGGGATCCAGGGCGACGCCGACCCCTACGGCACGGCCGTGCACGTCGAGGCGGTCCGCGACGCGGCCCGCGGCGACACCGACCTGCTGTTCCTCCGCGGCGGCCACGCCCCGCACCTCGAGCGCCCCGCCCTGGTCGACGCCGCGGTGGCGGGCTGGCTGAACGACCTGTGAGTGGCAATGGTCGCTCCGGCGACGATCGCCACTCACGAGCCGATCCGACGGTCAGGAGCCCGGGGAGGCGAGGAGGAGCCCGACGAGCTCGCGCCGGCTCCGGACGCCCGTCTTGTCGAAGACCGACTTGAGGTGGTCCTGCACGGTGTGCGCCGAGATGAGCAGCGCCGTCGAGATCTCGCGGGTCGACCGTCCCCGCAGCACCAGCGTGGCGACCTCCGCCTCGCGCGGGGTGAGCGCGAGCCCGGCCAGGCGTGCCGCCGCCGCCGCGCCGGGCCGCGTCGGGTCGAGCACCACCGAGACGGACCGGCCGGCGGCACCGCTCAGCCGGGACGCGCTGAGGTGCAGCCACTCCCCGGTCCGGGCGCGCACGGTGGAGCCCAGCGGCATCGGCCCACGGCCGCGCTCCGCCGCCAGCAGGGCGGAGACCAGCGCCTGCACCGCCACGGGCAGCTCCCCGGGCCCGCCGTCGATCAGCTCCGCCAGGGCCTCCGCCTCCGGCGTGCTCGCGACGAGCGCGAGGTCGTCGGACACGATCAGGACGCCCGGCCGCGGCGGCCCGGCCCGTCCGGCCGACCGCGCCGTCGCGTCCCGGATCCCCGCCGCGACGTGCGGCCCGATCCGGGCGACCAGCTCGAGCTCGCGCGCCGTGAAGCCCTGCCCGCCGTCCGCCCGGTGCAGGCACAGATAGCCCCAGCACTCGGCACCGGCCACCAGGGCGGCGCGCAGCTCGTCGCCCAGCCCGAGGGGCCGCATGATCTCGCCGTACCGGGGGCTCGCGAAGCGGTCCCCGTGGGTGGCGAGGTCGAGGGAGGACACGTGCCGGGACGCGGTCGCGAGCCCGGCGAAGCGGTTGACGTCCGCCGCGGAGAACTCGTTCTCCAGGAACCGCGCTGTCGAACTCGCCAGCGGCTCCTCCGCGTGGGCACCGGTGAACAGGAGCGTCGCGGGGTCGGCCGTCGCGACGAACGCCGCGTCGACCGGCACGACCCGGCGCAACGATCGCAGCACCCGCTGCCGCAGATCCGGCAGGGACAGGCCCGCGTGGCACTGCCGGACGAGCTCGCGCTCGACCCGTCCGCGGTCCACCCGCCCGGCCATCGGTGCAGTGTCGCCCTTCGCGTGGCCGGGGGCCATCCCAGATCGGTGGGATGGCCCGCGACCGGGGACGGGCGGACTCTCCCGCCATGAGCACAGACACCACCACCGACCGGCTCGCTCGCACCAAGCATCTCGTGGACGAGTTCATCCAGGCCCTCTTCACGCGGGGCGAGCTCGACGCCGTCGACCGCTACCTCGCCCCGGACTACGTCGACCACGACCCGCCCGTACCGGACGCCCCGTCCGGCCGCGAGGCCATGCGGCGCGCGGCGGCGATGTTCCGGTCCGCCTTCCCGGACTGGCACAGCGACCTCGAGCAGATGGTGGCGGAGGGCGACGTGGTGGTCGAGCGGTTCACCGCCCGCGGCACGCACCGGGGCGAGATGATGGGCGTCCCGCCGACCGGCGCCACGGTGGTGCTGCGCGGGATCAACGTCTTCCGGATCGAGGGTGACCGCATCGTCGAGCGCTGGGGCCGGCTGGACGAGCTGGGCCTGTTCCGTCAGCTGGGGCTGGTGCCCGCCGCGGTCAGCGCGCCGCCCAGCCGGTGATCCTCTCCGGCGTCAGGACGAGCAGCGGGCCGCCGGGCCGCGCGTCCCGGTAGGGCGGGTACTTCGCCTGCAGGGCGTCGAGCGCCCGCTCGCGCAGCGCGCCGGACTCGTGGACGGCCGCGGTGCCGTCCACCCGGACCCACCACAGCTGCGCCCAGTCGTCGGCGTACTCGTCGACGACGACGGCGGCCCGCGGATCCCGTGCGACGTCCGCGAGCCGCGCCAGCCGGGTGCTCCGTTTCGGCTTCACCTCGTCGACCGCCGAGCAGATCAGGCCGTCGACCAGCGCGAAGGTGATCGGGACGAGCCGGGGCGTGCCGTCGGCGCGCAGCGTGGCGAGCCGGGCGACGGGGTGCGCCGCGAGCCGCTCCCGGCACGCGCGCTCGTCGAGGGACGGCACGTCCCGACCCTATCCGTCAGCTCGCCAGCGGCACCTCGACGCGGGTCGACAGCAGCACCGCGTCCCGGGTGTCCCGGCGCTCGTGCTCGAGGAAGCTCGGGGCGGCCGCCAGGAAGAGGGTGCGGCCGTCCTCGCCGCCCAGCGCCACGGCGTAGGTCTGCAGCTCGCCCAGCGTGATCTCGTCGAGGATCTCCCCGCCCTCCCGGACCCGGATGGCGCGGTGGTGGTCGGCGTCGGCCACCCAGATCGCGCCCTCGGCGTCGGGCTCGGCGATGCCGTCGGGCACCACGGACAGCCCGGGCAGCATCTCGCCGATGTTCCGCGAGGCGGGAAGGTCGCCGAACCGGGCCCAGTCCCGCCGGCCGCCGAGGGAGCCGTCCGGCCGAATGTCGAAGGCGGACATGCGGTTGCCGAAGCTCTCCGCGACGACGAGCGTGTCGTCCCGGACCACGGTCCCGTTCGGGAAGTAGACCTCCTCGGCCACGACCTCCGCCGCGCCGTCGGGGTCGACCCGCATGACCAGCCCGGGCTCCAGGTCGGCGCCGCCCATCAGGTCGAAGCCGAAGCACCCGACCCAGCAGCGGCCCTCCCGGTCGACCGCCATGTCGTTGAGCACCCCGCGGGCGAGGCCGCTCAGGTCGGCGTGCGTGACCAGCGTGCCGTCCTGCTCGCGGCGCAGGATCTTCTGGTCGCGCATCGACACGATCAGCACCCGGCCGTCGGGCAGCAGCCCGGTACCCGAGGGCTGGGCGGGCACGGTCGCCTCGACCCGCAGGTCGCTCCCGTCGGCCTCGGCGCTGAGCACCCGGTGGGTGTAGAAGTCGCTCACCCAGACCCGGCCTCCCAGCCAGCGCGGGCCCTCCAGGAACGACAGCTTCTCCAGCACGACGGTCGGCTCGGCCACGCGGCCCCCTCCGGTCCGGCCCCCGCTCCGGTGCGGGGACGACCGGGCCAGTCTGGTCCCGGGCGGGCGGCCGGTCGAGACCGCCCGACGATCACGGGGCCCGGTCGTCGTCGAGGGAGCGCTGGTAGAGCGCGGTGTCGAGGACCCGGCCGTGCTTGCGCCCGACCCCGCGCAGCACGCCGACCTCGCGGAACCCCGCCCGCAGGTGCAGCGCGACCGAGGCCGGGTTGCCCTCGGGGTCCGCGATCACGGCGACGACCTGCTCGAAACCGGCCGCGCGGCACTCGTCGAGCAGGCGGGCGAGCAGCGCCCCGCCCAGGCCGCGCCCGGCCGCGTCCTCGGCGAGGTACACGGTGTTCTCGACGGTCCGCCGGTACGCGGCCTTGGCCCCCCGCCAGGGTGAGGCGTACGCGAACCCGGCGACCCGGCCGTCGAGCTCGGCGACGAGGAAGGGCAGGGCGCCCGCGGTGAGCGCGGCGAGCTTGGCCTGCCAGGTGTCCAGGTCGGGGATCTCCTCGTCGAACGTCGTGACCGTCCGCTCGACGTACGGGGCGTAGACCGCCGCGACGGCGGGCAGGTCGTCGAGGGTAGCGGGCCGGACGGGTCGGTGCACGCGACAATGATGGAACACCACGGCATGCACTACGGTTGAGCCAGGTAGTTGCGAGCTCAAACAGATGCCCGCCGATTCGGGAGGTCCCGATGCCCGCCGTCACCGTCGCCGACGTCACAACGTTGCCACGCGTCCCCGAGCCCGGACCCACCGACCTCGACCGCGGGGTCCGCTCGATCACCACCGCGCCGCGCGGGTACGAGGGCGAGGGCTTCCCCGTGCGCCGCGCCTTCCAGGGGGTCGACCTGCGCGATCTCGACCCCTTCCTGCACATGGACCAGATGGGCGAGGTGGAGTACGCGCCGGGCGAGCCGAAGGGCACGTCGTGGCACCCGCACCGCGGCTTCGAGACCGTCACCTACATCATCGACGGGGAGTTCGAGCACCAGGACAGCCACGGCGGCGGCGGGAACATCACCAACGGCGACACGCAGTGGATGACGGCCGGGGGCGGGCTGCTGCACATCGAGCGGCCGCCGGAGGCGCTGGTGGCCAGCGGCGGGCTGTTCCACGGCCTGCAGCTGTGGGTGAACCTGCCGAAGGCGCAGAAGTGGCTGGAGCCGAAGTACCAGGACCTGCGGGCGCGCGAGTCCGCCCTGCTCACCACGCCCGACGGCGGCGCCCTGATCCGGGTGATCGCCGGCGAGCTGGCCGGGCACGAGGGCCCGGGGTCGACCTACACGCCGATGGCGATGATGCACGCGACCGTCTCCCCCGGCGCCCGCATGCGGCTGCCGTGGCGGCGGGACTTCAACGCCCTGGTCTACGTGCTGTCCGGCGCCGGCACCGTCGGGAAGGACGAGCGGCCGGTCCGCGAGGGGCAGCTGGCGCTGTTCGGGCCGGGCGACCTGATCACGGTGGCCGGGAACCGCGGGCAGGACTCGCGCACCCCGGCGCTCGACGTCGTGCTGCTCGGCGGGCGGCCGATCCGCGAGCCGGTCGCGTGGGGCGGCCCGTTCGTGATGAACACGCGGGCCGAGGTGCTGACGGCGTTCGAGGACTACCAGAAGGGGAAGCTCGGGGTGATCCCCGCCTCGTACGTCCCGCACGGGGGCCTGGGAGGATCGACGGCATGACCGAGCCCATGATCCTCGACGTCGCCGAGTGGTCGAGATTCGAGATCCACGTCGACGGGAGGCTCGCGGGCTTCGCGAACTACCGCGCCGAGCCCGGGAAGATCACCTTCACGCACACCGAGGTCGACTCGATGTACGAGGGGCAGGGCCTGGGCGGCAAGCTCGCCCGCTTCGCGCTGGACAACGCCCGGAAGCGCGGGCTCGCGGTCTACCCGAACTGTCCCTTCATCCGGGGGTGGATCGAGAAGCACCCCGACTACGTCGACCTCGTCCCGGTCGAGGCCCGCCCGCAGTACGCCCTGTAACCCCGCGAGGGACCGCGAGTCGCGCGCTCCGGCACCGCGAGTCGCGCGTTCCGGCACCGCGAGTCGGGACTTGCGGCACCGCGAGTCGGCACTTCCGGGTCACCGGGGTTGCGATCTCGGGATGCGTCGTGATCGTCGTCGAGGTGCACCGAGGGCGGGCGCGACTGCACCTGCTGCACGCAGACGATGATCACGGCCGCGAGGAAGCCTCCTGGAGCGCCGCTGATCGTCGTCCCGGTGTACCCACGGTCCTCCCGACCACCCCTGCTGCACCACGGCGGCGATCATGAGAGCGGAAGTCGCGCCGCCACCCGCACTGCCCGGCCGACTCGACACACGCGCGAGTCGGCATTCTCGGGCGACCGAGTTGCACGTCGTCGTCTCCCGGGATGTGTCGTTCGGTGCCCCGGAACTGCCGACTCGCGGGTGGTCGGGCCAGGGGTGCGGAACTGTCGGGGGTGGCTCGTAGCCTTGTCGCGTGCTGGTCGTTCACGCCCTCTGGTCCCCCGCCCGGGGCGTCGTGCTCTGGGCGGAGGACGGTGAGCGCCCGGCCACCACCTCGCGCCGCTCGCTGCGGAGCGCGCGGCCGCACCCGTTCGCGGTGCCCGCGTCGCAGCTGGCCGGGATCCACCCGGGCAAGCAGACGTCGATCACGCTGCTGCTCCCCTCCCGTGCGAGCGGGCCGGTGGAGTCGCCCGAGCTGGTGCGGCGCACGGCGTCCGGCCGGCGGTCGTCCGAGGTGTCGTTGACGCCGTGGACCGTGCCGGCGGTCGTGGTCGAGCCGGGCGAGCTGGCCGACCCGGCCGAGGACGTGCGGTACGGCGCCTCCGTCACGCACCTGCGGGCCCTCGCGGCCTTCGCCGACGACCTGGCCGCCCGTGGGCGCGTCCTGCCCACCCTGCGGCCGGGTCCGGAGGCGCGGTGGCGGCCCGTGGTCCAGGGGCTCGACGCCGTGGCCCGCCGCTCGCTCGTCGAGGCGCTGCCGCCGGTGGGCCGCGCCGAGCAGCGGCGCACCGGCGACACCGCCGGCCACTCCCCCGACCTTCTGGTCGACGGCGCGCTCGACACCCTGGTCGACGCCGCGGTCCGCGAGCGGCTGGCCCGGGCCGACGCGCCCGTCGCCCTCGTTCCTCCACGCCGCGGCCGCGCGCCGAAGGCGCTGCCCGCCACCGAGGCCTGGCTCGCCGCCCTCGCCGGACCGGACCCGCGGTTCGAGGCGACGGAGCGGGAGCTCGCCACGCTGGCCGACGCACTCGGCCCGTGGGACGCCGTCACCACCGAGGAGACCGGGCCGGCCCGCGCCACCTTCCGTCTCGCCGAGATCGGCACCCTGCACGATCCCGCGGACCCCGGGGACGACCCGCTCGACCAGACCGGGGACGGCACGCGCTGGGTGCTGGAGTTCCAGCTGCAGTCGGCCGAGGACCCGAGCCTGGTCCTCCCGGCCGACGACGTCTGGGCGGGGCGGGCCGACAGGCTGATCACCTCGGCACAGGAGCTGCTGCTGGCCGAGCTGGGCCGGGCCGCGCTGGTCTACCCGCCGCTCACCGGCGCGCTGCGCCAGGCCCGGCCCGCGGAGCTCGATCTCGAGCTCGACGAGGCGCACCGCTTCCTCACCGAGGACGCCGCGCGGCTGCTCGCGGCGGGCTTCGGCGTGCAGCTCCCGGCGGGTTGGACCGGGCGCCGCCCGCTCGGGCTGCGGCTGTCGGTGTCCTCGCCCCCGGCACCGGGCGTGGTCACCCGTGGTGGGCTGGGCCGGGAAGAGCTCGCGAACTTTCGCTGGACCCTGGCCGCCGGCGACGAGGAGCTCGACGAGGAGGAGATCGCCGCGCTGGTCGCGGCGAAGGCCAAACTCGTCCGGATCCGCGGCCAGTGGGTGAGCGTCGACGCGGACGCGCTGGCCCGTGGCCTGGAGTTCCTGCGCCGGCAGAACGCCCGCGGTGGCTCCGGCACGGCGGCGGACGCGCTGGCGCTGGCCCAGGGCGCCGTCGACACTCCCCTGCCGATCACCTCGGTCGCGGCCGAGGGCTGGATCGGCGACCTGCTCGGCGGCACGGCGGACCGCTCGCTCGAGCCGCTCGACCCGCCGCCGGGGTTCCGGGCCGACCTGCGGCCCTACCAGAAGCGCGGGTTGTCCTGGCTCGCGTTCCTCTCGTCGCTCGGCCTCGGCGCCTGCCTGGCGGACGACATGGGCCTGGGCAAGACGATCCAGCTCCTGGCGCTCGAGGCACGCGAACGCGAGGGTCACCCGCCGGGTCCGACCCTGATCCTCTGCCCGATGTCGCTGGTCGGCACCTGGCAGCGGGAGGCCGCGCGGTTCGCACCGGACCTCCGCGTCCACGCCCACCACGGCCCCGGCCGGCCGCGCGGGGAGGCCTTGCGCGAGCGGATGGCGGACACCGACATCGTGGTCACCACCTACGGCACCGCGTCCCGGGACATCGAGGAGCTGGAGTCGCTGCCCTGGCACCGCCTGGTGCTCGACGAGGCGCAGGCGATCAAGAACAGCAACGCCGCCCCGTCGAAGGCGGCGCGGCGGATCGTCGCCGGGCACCGGATCGCGCTCACCGGCACGCCGATGGAGAACCGGCTGGCCGAGCTGTGGTCGATCATGGACTTCCTCAACCCCGGCATGCTCGGCACCCCGGAGCGCTTCCGGCAGCGCTTCTCGGTGCCGATCGAGCGGCACGGCAGCCCCGAGGCCGCGGAGACGTTGCGCCGCATCACCCGCCCGTACCTGCTGCGTCGCCTGAAGACCGACCCCACGGTGATCGACGACCTGCCGGAGAAGATCGAGATCACGCAGGAGTACCACCTGACCCGCGAGCAGGCCTCGCTCTACCGCACGATCGTCGACGACATGATGGAGAAGATCGAGGACTCGGTCGGCATCCAGCGCCGCGGCAACGTCCTGGCCGCGATGGCCAAGCTCAAGCAGGTCTGCAACCACCCCGCCCAGCTGCTGCACGACGGCTCGGCGATCGGGAAGCGCTCCGGCAAGGTCGCGCGGCTCGAGGAGCTGCTGGCCGAGATCCTGGCCGAGGGCGACAAGGTGCTGCTGTTCTCGCAGTTCACCGAGTTCTCGTCGATGCTGGTGCCGCACCTGTCCGCCCGGTTCGACCAGGAGGTGCTGCACCTGCACGGCGGCACGCCGAAGAAGCAGCGGGACGCGATGGTCGAGCGCTTCCAGGCCGGGGACGGCCCGTCGATCTTCCTGCTGTCGCTCAAGGCCGGCGGCACGGGGCTGACCCTCACCGCGGCGAACCACGTCGTCCACCTGGACCGCTGGTGGAACCCGGCCGTCGAGGAACAGGCCACGGACCGGGCGTTCCGCATCGGCCAGGGGCGCACGGTCCAGGTCCGGAAGTTCGTGTGCCCCGGCACCGTCGAGGAGCGGATCGACGCGCTGATCGAGTCGAAGAAGGCGTTGTCGGACATGGTGATCAGCGACGGCGAGGGGTGGCTCACCGAGCTGTCCACGGGCGAGCTGCGGTCCGTCTTCGCCCTGGGCGCGGAGGCGGTGGCCGAGGAATGAGTGACCAGCCGTTCTGGGCCGAGGAGGACGTGCCGCGCCGGCCGCTGCGCGTCGAGGGCGGCATCCAGATCCACTCCAGCCGCGGCACGGTGGCCCGCACCTGGTGGTCGGCGCGGTTCATCGCGGTGCTGGAGGCGCTCGGCGTCGGCGGGCGCATGGCGCGGGGGCGGAACTACGCCCGCTCCGGACAGATCGTGTCCTGCGAGGTCGACGCGGGGGCCGTCGTCGCGCTGGTGCAGGGCACCCGGCCGACCCCGTACAAGGTCCGCATCGGCATCCCGGCCTGGGGCAAGCAGGACTGGGCCCGGGCCGAGCAGGCCCTGGCCGACGACGCCTGGTACGCCGCCACGCTGCTGGCCGGCGGGATGCCGCCGGAGATCGAGGAACTGTTCGCCGGGCTCGGCCTGGCGCTCTTCCCCGCGTCGCCGCGCGACCTGTCCATGGACTGCACGTGTCCGGACGCCACGGTCCCCTGCAAGCACCTCGCGGCGGTGTTCTACCTGCTCGCCGAGCGGTTCGACGCGGACCCGTTCGAGGTCCTCGCCCTGCGCGGCCGGGACCGCGAGACCCTGCTGGCGAACCTGCGCCGCCGCCGCGGGAGCACGGCGCCGCCCGAGCCCGTCGCCGAGGAGACGGCACGTCCCCTCGGCGAGCTGCTCGACGGGTTCTACGCGGCCGGCGAGCTGGACCTCACCCGCTTCGCCCCGGCCGAGCCCGAGCCGGGCGCCCTGCTCGAGCAGGTGCCGGAGCTGCCGATCGAGGTGCGCCGGCGCAAGGTCCGCGACCTGCTGCGGCCCGCCTACGAACAGCTCGCCGAGTAGCGGTCAGCCGGGGCTGACGCCCGCGTTCGGGCCCCAGCGGGTGAGCACGGCGGCCTCGAGGATGGTCGCCAGCTCGTACAGCACGATCGAGGCGATCACGGCGAGGGCCACGATCGTCCAGACGCCGCCGTAGTTGCCCGAGCCCTTGTAGCCGGACAGCACGCCACCCATGCCCGCGAAGCCCACGAGCCACTCGGCCAGCATGGACCCGACGATCGCACCCGGGATCGAGATCCGCATCGCCGCGAGGAACTCCGGCAGCGCCGACGGGATCCGGACCTTGACCAGCGCGGTCAGCGCCGATCCGCCGTTGACCGTGATGAGGTCGAGCGACTGCGGCGAGGCCGACTTGAGCCCGACCACGACGTTCACCAGCACCGGGAACAGCACCACGATCGCCGCGATGACCGCGATCCCGACCTTGCCCTGGCCGAAGATCAGCAGCAGCACCGGCGCCATCGCGACCAGCGGCACGGAGCGCAGCAGCATGGCGATCGGCATGAACGCGAACTCGACCGGCTTCCACAGCACGAAGCCGATCGCGACCAGCGTGGCGACGACCATGCCGGCGACGAAGCCGATCAGCGCGTTGACCAGCGTGGTGCCGAGCGCGCCGAAGCTGTCCGCCCGCGCCTGTTCCGCGCTCATCGACGCGGGCCGCACCCCGCGCGGCGGAGTGTCGGAGAACAGGTACTGCACCACGTCGAGCGGCGACTTCCCGACGAACGAGGACACGTCGAACACCAGCAGCAGCGCCTGCCACAGCAGGCCGAGCACCACGAGCGCGATCACGATGGTGACCCCGGCCCGGCCGGCGCGGCGCAGCAGCGACCGGGTGGTCGCGCCGCCGCTCGCCGTGGTGGTCGCCTCCTGCCCGACCGGGACGGCGGCTGGGGTGGTGGTCGGCGTGGCGGTCATGTCGCTCCTGCCGGGACGTCGGCGCCCGTGGTCCAGGGCGTGACCAGCTTCGCGACCAGCCCGACCACGACGAAGCCGAGGCCGGAGATGATCCCGCTGACCAGCGCCAGGTACCAGAGCTGGGGCGCGTCGGACTGGGACTGCGCGGCGATGATGGCGCGGCCGAGCGTCGAGTCGCCGCCGCTGCCGAGGTACTCGGCGAGGATGGCGCCGAGGAACGCCGCCGGGGCCGCGATCTTCAGCGCGGCGAACAGGCTGGGCAGCGCGGAGATCAGCTGCACCTTGCGCAGCGCGGTCCAGGTGCTGCCGCCGTACGCCCTGATCAGGTCGATGCTCGTGCGCGGGGCGGCGCGCAGGCCGAGCAGGCAGCCGACCGTGGTGGTGAAGAAGCAGCTCATCGCGGCCAGCACGACCGACGCGCCCGACGGCGCGTCCCGCCCGGCCACGATCACGATCACCGGCCCGATGGCCACCAGCGGGATGCAGTAGCTGACCACGGCGATCTGGTTGGCCAGCGCCTCCAGCGGCGGCACCAGCAGCACGATCACGGCCAGCACGATCGCCGCGAGGTTGCCCCAGAGGTAGCCGAGGGCGGCCGAGCCGACCGTCCCGCCCGCGTTGTTCAGGGTGGCCGACCACTGCCCGGCGTCAACGAACCTGGCGACCACGGACGGCGGCGTCGGGATCGCCCCGCTTCCTTGGTAGAGCGTCAGCGACGCGATCCACCAGACCGCGACGATCACGACGACGCCGACGATCCCGCCCACCCACGGCGGCACCCCGCGGAGGGCGGTGAACCGGCCGCCCTCCTCCGGAGCGACGGAGGGCGTGACGGGCGAGACGGTGGGCGCCGCCATCAGTGCGCGTCGGCGGGCGCCCCGCCGCGGCCGAACAGGATCTCGGAGAGCCGGTCGACGTACTCGTGGAACTCCGGGGTGCGCTGGAGCTCCGGGAGCCGCGGCCGCGGCAGGTCGATCTCGACCACCTCGGCGATCCGTCCGGGCCGCGGGCTCATGACGGCCACGACGTCGGACAGGAACACCGCCTCCGAGATGCCGTGGGTGACCATGAGCGTGGTCGCCGGGCGCTCGGTCCAGATCCGCAGCAGCTCGACGTTGAGGCGCTGGCGGGTCATGTCGTCGAGCGCGCCGAACGGCTCGTCGAGCAGCATGACGGTGGGCTGCACGGCCAGGCAGCGCGCGATGGCCACGCGCTGCCGCATGCCGCCGGAGAGCTGCGCCGGCTTGGCCTTCTCGAAGCCCGACAGCCCGACGAGCGAGACGAGGTCGTCGATCAGCCCCGGCTCCGGCGTGATGCCGGCGACCTCCAGGGGCAGCCGGATGTTGCTCGCCACGCTGCGCCACGGCAGCAGGGCCGCCTCCTGGAAGGCGATGCCCAGCTGGTGGTCGCGCTGGATCTCCCGGGTGGACCGGCCGTTGATCAGCGCGGTGCCCTGGGTCGGCGTCTCCAGCCCGGCGAGGATGCGCAGGATCGTCGACTTGCCGCAGCCCGACGGGCCGAGCAGCGAGAGGAACGAGTTCTGCGTGGTGCCCAGGGTCGTCGACGCGAGCGCCTGCACGGACCGGCGGCCCATGGTGAAGACCTTCTCCAGGCCCTGGATGTTGATCCCGGTCGCCGCCCGCGGCTCGGCCCGGGGGTCCGTGGTGGACGACCTGCTGCCCGCGTGCTGGTCGAGGTGTGTCCCCGTCACAGCCGCCTCCTCCCGCTGCTCGCGCGTCTGCTCGCTCGTGCCGGCCCGGTCAGGCCTTGATCAGGCTCGGGTCGGACGCGTAGATCTCGTCGAGCAGCGTCAGGTCGAACAGGTCGGCCGCCGCGATGGTGATGCCGATGTTGCCCAGGGCATTGACGATGTTCTCCTGCAGCGCCGGGGTCAGCGTGAACAGGCCGTTGGCCTGGGTGTCCGGGCTGACGACGAGCTCGTTCTGCGCCTGCATCTGCTCGGTCTGGCCGGCGACGTCCAGGCCGAGGTCCTTGCCGTAGGTGTTGACGGCGAGCTCGGCCGAGGCCTTCGGGTCCGCGACCGCGTCGTTCCAGCCCTTGATCTCGGCGGTCAGGAACGCCTTGAGCTTGTCGCGGTCGTTCTCGATGGTCTCCTGCAGCACGGTGAAGGTCTCCGCGGTCAGCGGGAGCCCGTTGTCCGCGAAGGGCAGGGTGACCGGGGTGAAACCGTCCGCCTTGATCAGGAACGGCTCGTTGGTCGTGTAGGCCATGAAGCCGTCGACGCTCTTCTCGGTCAGCGGGGTCGGCTCGTACTGGACGACGACCTGCTGGACCTGGCCCGGGTCGATGTTGTTGGCCTTGAGGAAACCGGCGAAGATCTGCTGGTTGGTGCCGGCCTGGATGCCGAGCCGCTTGCCGATCAGGTCCTGCGGAGTGCGGATCGGGGTGCCCTGCTCCATGGACAGGATGCAGAACGGGTTCTTCTGGAACGTGCTGCCGATGATCTTCAGCGGCGCGCCCTGCTCGGTGATGAAGCGGGCGGTCGCGTCCGGCGCGGAGAGGCCGACGTCGACGTTCTTGGCCAGGACCAGCGCGTCGGCGCTGTCGACCGGGCCGGTCACGAGGTCGACCGAGTCGAAGCCGGCCGTCTTGTAGTAGCCCTTCGAGTCCGCCATGTACTCGCCGGCGAACTCGATGTTCTTGATCCACGACAGCTGCAGGGCGAGCGTGCCGTACTGGCCGGGGGCGGCCGAGGCGGCACCGGAGGCCGGGGCGCTCCCGGAGCCACCGCCGCCGCAGGCGGCGAGGGCGACGCCCGCGGCACCGACGCCGACACCGAGGCCGGCGAGGCGCAGGAAGCCGCGCCGGCTGGTGCCCGGGCCGGTCGGGTGCTGGTGGGGCGGCGGGACGAGCAGCGTCATGTGGCGTTCTCCTACGACGTACGGTCGGCGTCCTGGGTCGGGACGGCCGGCGGGCGCACCGGTGGTGTGTCGGTGGTCGACACTCAGGCCCCGACGCGCCGACCCGCAGAATCTAGGAAGATCCGGGTTCGCTGCGGTTTCGCGGCTGTTACGGCGGTGATGCCGGTCGGTCGCGCTTGTGCAACACGAGTGGGTGAACCCACACCCGGTCACCGTGCGCCGACTGCTACGAACGCAGCGTGCCCGGGACCACCGCAGCGGTCCCGGGCACGCCCGGTCGGAACGACGACGCTCAGCTCGCGGCGACGGCCTTCTTCCGCCGGGTGCGCCGGCCCGGGACCGCCGGCGTGACCAGGCCCTTGAGGAACAGGCCGGTGTAGCTGCCCTCGGTGCCCGCGACCTCCTCGGGCGTGCCCTGCGCGACGACGGTGCCGCCGCCGGATCCGCCCTCGGGCCCCATGTCGATGACCCAGTCCGACGTCTTGATCACGTCGAGGTTGTGCTCGATGACGACGACCGAGTTGCCCTTGTCGACCAGCCCGCTGATCACCTGCAGCAGCTTGCGGATGTCCTCGAAGTGCAGGCCCGTGGTCGGCTCGTCGAGGATGTAGATCGTGCGGCCGTTGGACCGCTTCTGCAGCTCGCTGGCCAGCTTCACGCGCTGCGCCTCACCGCCGGAGAGCGTGGGGGCCGGCTGCCCGAGCCGGACGTAGCCCAGCCCGACGTCGACCAGTGTGGTCAGGTACCGGCTGATCGAGGTGATCGGCGCGAAGAACTCCGCGGCCTCCTCGATCGGCATGTCCAGCACGTCCGCCACGGTCTTGCCCTTGTAGTGCACCTCGAGGGTCTCCCGGTTGTACCGGGCGCCCTTGCAGACCTCGCAGGGGACGTACACGTCGGGCAGGAAGTTCATCTCGATCTTGATCGTGCCGTCTCCGGAGCACGCCTCGCAGCGCCCGCCCTTGACGTTGAACGAGAAGCGGCCGGCCTGGTAGCCGCGCACCTTCGCCTCGGTGGTCGACGCGAACAGCGTGCGGATCTTGTCCCAGACGCCGGTGTACGTGGCCGGGTTGGAGCGCGGGGTGCGCCCGATCGGCGACTGGTCGACGCGCACGAGCTTGTCCAGCTGCTCGATCCCGGTGATCCGGGTGTGCCGGCCCGGCACCTGGCGGGCGCCGTTGAGCTTGTTCGCCAGCACGGTGGCCAGGATGTCGTTGATCAGCGTGGACTTGCCGGAGCCGGACACGCCGGTGATCGAGACGAGCCCGCCGAGCGGGATGTCGACGTCGATCCCCCGCAGGTTGTGCTCGCGCGCGCCGACGATCGTGAGCCTGCGCTCCGGGTCGAGGGTGCGCCGCACGTCCGGCACGGGGATGCTCCGCCGGCCCGACAGGTACGCGCCGGTCAGCGAGGTGTCGTGCGACTCGAGCTCGGCGACCGGCCCGGAGTGCACGACCTCGCCGCCGTGCTCGCCCGCGCCGGGACCGATGTCGACGGCCCAGTCCGCGGCCCGGATCGTGTCCTCGTCGTGCTCCACCACGATCAGCGTGTTGCCCAGCTCCTTGAGCCGGGTCAGCGTGTCGATCAGCCGGCGGTTGTCCCGCTGGTGCAGCCCGATCGACGGCTCGTCGAGCACGTAGAGCACGCCGACCAGGCCGGAGCCGATCTGCGTGGCCAGCCGGATGCGCTGCGCCTCGCCGCCGGAGAGCGTGCCCGCGGCGCGGTCGAGCGACAGGTAGTCCAGCCCGACGTCGAGCAGGAACCCGAGGCGCGCCTGGATCTCCTTGAGCACCCGGCCCGCGATCATCGCCTGCCGCTGGTCGAGCACCATCCCGTCGAGGAACTCGGCGCACTCGGCCACCGACATGGCCGACACCTCGGCGATCGACCGGTCGCCCTGCTCGCGGTGCGCCAGTGTGACCGCCAGGACCTCGGGCTTGAGCCGCGCCCCCTTGCACGCCGGGCACGGCACGTCCCGCATGTAGCCCTCGTACCGCTCGCGCTGCGACTCGGACTCGGTCTGGTCCAGCCGCCGCTCGAGGAACGGGATCACGCCCTCGAAGTTCGCGTAGTAGGCGCGCTCGCGGCCGTACCGGTTCCGGTAGCGGACATGCACCTGGTCGTCGCTGCCGTGGAGCACCGCCTTCTGCGCCTCGGCGGGCAGCTTGCGCCACGGGGTGTCCATCCGGAACCCGACGCTCTTCGCCAGCCCGGACAGCAGCCGGCCGAAGTACTCGGCGGTGTGCCCGTTGTTCCACGGCGCCACGGCCCCGTCGGCCAGGCTGAGCTCGGGGTCCGGGATGACGAGCTCCGGGTCGACCTCCTTCTTGATGCCGATGCCCGAGCACTCCGGGCACGCGCCGTACGGCGAGTTGAAGGAGAAGGTGCGGGGCTCGAGGTCGTCGAGCGTGAGCGGGTGCCCGTTGGGGCAGGCCATCCGCTCGGAGAACCGGCGCTCGCGGTGCGGGTGCTCGTCGTCCAGGTCGACGAACTCGAGCACGACGAGCCCGTCCGCCAGGCGCAGCGCGGTCTCCACCGAGTCGGTGAGCCGCTGCTTGGCGCTCGGCTTGACCGACAGCCGGTCGACGACGACGGCGATGTCGTGCTTCTCCTGCTTCTTCAACTTCGGCGGGTTGCTGAGCTGGTGCACCGTGCCGTCGACCAGGACGCGGGAGTAGCCCTGGCCCTGCAGCGCGGTGAAGAGATCGACGAACTCGCCCTTGCGGGTGCGGACCACCGGGGCCAGCACCTGGAAGCGGCTGCCCTCCTCCATCGCCAGCACCTGGTCGACGATCTGCTGCGGGGTCTGCTTCTCGATCACCTCGCCGCAGACCGGGCAGTGCGGGACGCCGGCCCGGGCGTAGAGCAGCCGCAGGTAGTCGTAGACCTCGGTGATCGTGCCGACCGTGGAGCGCGGGTTGCGGTTCGTGGACTTCTGGTCGATCGACACCGCGGGCGAGAGGCCCTCGATGAAGTCGACGTCGGGCTTGTCCATCTGGCCGAGGAACTGCCGCGCGTACGCCGACAGCGACTCGACGTACCGCCGCTGACCCTCGGCGAAGATCGTGTCGAACGCGAGGCTCGACTTGCCGGAGCCGGACAGGCCGGTGAAGACGACGAGGCTGTCCCGGGGCAGGTCGAGATCGACCCCGCGCAGATTGTGCTCGCGCGCGCCGCGCACGACCAGCCGGGGAGCGTCGTGCGGGGTGCGGACCTGTGCCACGAGGGCGCCTCCTTACGGGTCACCGGGGATCGGCGGGCCCGGTCCGCGGCAGACCGGGGACCCGCGATCGATGCTAGGCCGGGGGTCCGACAGAAATCGTCCGCACCGTCCGGCCCGTGGTTCCCGGTCGGCGGATGCGCACCGGCGAGCGCCGGGCGAACACGGGTCGCCGGATCGCACCGGCACCGCGGTCGCCGTCGGGATCCCCGTTCGGCCACCCGGCTCAACGCCGCGGACCGCCCGGTGCTTCCCGGCGGCGCCCGCCGGACCAGGTGACCACTGTCGCACACATGTTCGACGGCGCTCCCACGGGGCCTCCGCGCCCGACCGCGACGCTCCCTACAGCGGCCCGCCGGCCTGCGGCGGCATCAGACCTCGAGCCGCTCCGAGCAGACCGCGCGGCCGGCTCCATCGGTCGAGGCGGCCAGCCGCTCACCACCCCCGCTCGCGCCACTCCTTCAGCGAGGGGCGCTCCGCGCCGAGGGTGGTGTCGTCGCCGTGGCCCGGGTAGACCCAGGTGTCGTCCGGCAGCTCGCCGAAGACCCGGGACTCGAGGTCGTCCATGAGCGAGGCGAAGTCCTCGGCCGACCAGGTCTTGCCCGGCCCGCCCGGGAACAGGGAGTCCCCGGTGAAGAGGTGCGGGCGGTCCGGGCCGCGGTAGAGCAGCGCGATCGATCCCGGCGTGTGCCCGCGCAGGTGGATGACCTCGAGGGAGATGTCGCCGAACTCCACGCTGTCCCCGTGCGACACGAGCTCGTCCATCGGGATCGGCAGCTCGGGTGCGTCGAGCGGGTGCGCGATCTGCCTGGTCTGGAACATTCCCGCCACCGCCCCCAGCGCCTGCCAGTGGTCGTGGTGGCGGTGGGTGGTGACGAGGTGCCGCAGCTCGGGCCTGCCGTCCTCGGCCCCGACCAGGTCGGCGATCCGCTCCGGCTCGTTGGCCGCGTCGATGAGCAGCGCCTCGTTGGTGGCGGTGCAGGTCAGCAGGTAGGCGTTGTTGTCCATCGGGCCGACGGACACCTTGCTGATCGTGAGCGGGGCCAGGCTCCGCCGGATCGCCGCGCCGCCGGGGTCGGTGTGCCCGCTGTACTCGTCCAGGACGTCCACGCGCGCAGCCTAGTGCCGCCGGCGCCCGCCCGTCCCCCTGCCGCCGGCCCGGTCAGCCGCCCGGCGTGAAGAGCCGCGGGAACGTCTCCGCCGCGTCCTGCACGAGCAGGTACCCGTACACGACCAGCGCGATGAACAGCAGGCTCGCGAGCGAGGTCAGCACGTACGCGACGATCCGCAGCACGGTGAGGGCCCGCCCGTCGCCGGTGCCCGGGAGGCGCTGGCCGCGCGGCGGGGTGTGGGCGGGCGACTGCCGCGGCGCGGGCGCCCAGCCGGCGCGTGCCGCCTGCTCCCCGACGGTGGTCGGCGGGCCCTCCGGCGGGGCGCCCGTGGCGGCCCGCTGGTACGGGACCGGGGGCTTCTGCCCGACGGCCCGGAAACCGCCGCTCCCGCTCGTCGACGCCCTGTGCGTGCTCACCCGTCGAACCCCCTGCCCGCGACCCGGTGCTGCCCGGCGCCAGTCTGGTGGGTGGAACCACGGTTGGTCACCCCGGCGGCCGCCGTCCACCCGTTCGTGGTACACCGCCCGCGTCCGCTCGCGTCCGCTCGCGTGCGCTCGGTGCTCAGGCCCGCGTGGTCAGGTCCAGGATCCCCGTGACGAGCAGGTAGGTGCCCAGCGCCCCGAAGAACACGACCGTGATGGGCCGCCGGTGGGCGCGGATCCAGGCGACCAGCCGCTCGAGCACCTCCCGGGCGAGCTGCGGCCGGTGCGCGGCGAGCACGAGCGCGACGATCGCGGTGCTGAACCAGATCGCGTTGTAGACGGCCACCTGGACCAGCCCGTCGACCACCGCCCCCGAGGACGAGGCGACGATCGCGTTGAGCGCGGCCAGGTACGTCAGCCCGGGCAGGTGGGTGAGGAGGCCGGCCCCGGCGGCCCCGCGCACCGTCAGCCCCTGCAGCCGGCGCTGCATCCAGGTCGGCTCGTCGGGCGGCCGCTCGGTCCCCCGGCTCAACGGCCAGGGCGACTGCCACCGCGCCAGGGCCGCCACCGCGTAGACGAGCGCGGCCACGCCGAGGACGACGTCGAGGACCGGCCTGCTCGACGTCGTCGCCGTGCGGGCGTTGAGACCCTGCAGGAGCACGACGACCAGGGTGCCGACGGCGAGGGTGAACACGAGCCCGCCCACGAGGTACGCCGTCAGCAGCCGCCGCGGGTCCCGGGACGCCAGGATCGCGAACAGCGCGGCGAGCGCGGTGGGCCGGAGGACCGCGGACAGTGCGAGCACCAGCGCCTCGGCACTCACGACTCGGTCCTCACGGGCGCGCGGTCAGCCGCGGGCGCGGGCGGCGCCGCGGCTCACGGCGTGACCTGCGGGCCGCTGCGCGTCGGCGGCTCCGGGGGCTCGGCGGGACCCGGCCCGACGGGCTCGCCCCCGTCGGTCCCGCTCGCGACGCCGGCGGGCTGCGGGTGCCGGTGTGCCTTGCGGGCGGCCTTCTTCTCGGCCTTGCGCGCGGCCTTGGCGGCCTCGTCCGCGGCCGCCTCCTCGGGGTTCTTCGGGGTCGACCGCAGCAGCGCGTCCGCCCACCCGGCCTTCGGGTCGACGTCCACGAGCAGCGCCTTGACCAGCAGGGTCAGCGGGATCGCGAGGATCGCGCCGAGCGGGCCGAGCAGCCAGGCCCAGAACACCAGCGCCACGAAGGTCACCGTGAACGACAGGCCGACGGCGTCGCCGATGAAGCGCGGCTGGATCAGCGACTGGATGACGAAGTTCAGCGCGCAGTAGACGAGCACCACGGCCACGGCGAGCGTCGGGCCGCCCACGAACAGACCCATCAGGGCGGGCGGGATCACGCCGATGATGAACCCGACGTTGGGGATGTAGTTCGTGATGAAGGCCAGCAGACCCCAGGTGACGGCGAGCGGGATGCCCATCAGCGCCAGCGCGATCGAGTCGAGCACCGCGACGATGAGCCCGAAGATCGTCGTGACCAGCAGGTACTGCCGGGTGCCCCACGCGAAGTGGTCCAGCGCCTCCTTGATGCGCGGCCGGTCGGCGGCGATCGACGCCAGCCGGTGGCCGACCCCGCCCGCCTCGGCGCTCAGGAACAGCAGCAGCGCCAGCAGGAAGACCAGGCTCGTCGCCAGCCCCGCCACGCTGCCCAGCAGTGCCCCCAGGACGCCGGCCAGCTTGCCGAGGTTCAGCGAGCTCGCCATCTCCTTCAGCTGGTCCGGCCCCACCCCGAGCTGGGCGAGCTTGGCGTTCAGCGAGGACACGAGCCCGTCGGCCTGCGACGCGTACTTCGGCACCTCGGTCGCGAGCCGCGCCAGCGAGAAGAGGATCCCGAGGGCGAGCACGATGAGCACCGCGTAGACGCACACGACCAGCACCAACGTGGTCGCCCAGCCCGGCCAGCCCGCCCGCCGCAGCCGGCTCTGCACCGGTGCGACGGCGATGACGATGATCAACGCCATGAAGGCGGGCCCGATGAGCCAGGCGACCGCCTGCGTGCCGGCCAGGACCACGACGACCGCCGCGGCCCCGACCAGCACGACCAGGGCGCGCGGCAGTGCGGAGTTGCGCGGGCCCGCCCCGTTCGCCGGCAGGCCATCCGGGGTGTGAGCAGGAGGTGGCACCGGAGTCGTCACGCGGCGAAGCTAGGTCCGTCCGGAGCACGAGACCTCACCCGCCGCGGGCGAACGGGCGCCTCCCCCGCGTGCTCCCCCTGGTCAGGGCATCGGCACCGCGCGCCGGCCCCCCGGCTCCGCGGCACGCCACGCCCCGGCGCCGGCACCGGCGGCGGCCCGCGCCTGCGCCCACTTGAGCTTGGCGAGGTCGGTCGGCCCCAGGTCCGCCCGGCGCAGCCAGCTCCGGGCCGCCTTGGCCGCGGCCGCTCCCGCCAGCAACGACCCACCCAGACCGGCGAGGGCGCCCACCGCCAGCAGGACCACTGCTCCGATCAGCAGCCCGTGGTCGAGGTCCTCCCAGTGCGGATCCGTCCGACGATCGTTCATGCCGGTCTCCTGTCTCTAGTGCGGTTCGGCGACCACGGTCGCGCCGCCCCGGGCGCCGCCGCCTCACCCGGCCCGAGTGACCGGACGGGCGTTGGGCCGGTCGGGTGGAAGGTGATCACTCGTTCGCCACGGGCCCGTGCACGGGCCGTACGCTCGGCCGACGGCCTTGATGGCCGTGTCTCTCCTCTGGACGGTCGCAGCGTCGGGACGTGCAGTGGTCCCCGTGCGTGAGAGGAACGGATGGAGAAGCCGCCGCGGTCCCGCACGCTTCGCCGCGTCCTCGCCGGTGCCGGGCGTACGGCCGTCGCGCTGCTCGCCGTCGCGGTCCTCGCCGGCACCGGCTACGTCTGGGTGGTGTCGCGCGCCTTCGCCGCCGACCTGACCACCAGCTCGGTCCTGGCCACCCGCGCCGGCGCCCCGACCGCCGCGACGTCCACCGCACCACCCCGCAGCTACACCGCACTGCTGGTCGGCCTGGACAGCCGCACGGACGCGCAGGGCGAGCCGCTCCCGTCCGACCTGCTCGCCGAGATCCACGCCGGCGACGACGGCGGGGAGCTGCACACCGACACGATCATGCTCGTCCGCGTACCCGCGAACCCGCGCTCCCCCGTCGTCACCGTCTCGTTCCCGCGCGACTCCTACGTCCCGCTGGCCGACGGCAGCGGGCGGCACAAGATCAACTCGGCGTACGGCCGGGCCTACCGGGCCGCGCAGGAGCGGCTCGAGGCGCAGGGCGTCACCGGCGCCGAGCTGGACCGGCGCAGCAGAGAGGCGGGCCGGGCGAACCTCGTCGCGACCGTCGAGGCCGTCTCGAGGACCACGGTCGACCACTACGCCGAGATCAACCTGGCCGGGTTCGTCGAGTTCACGGGCACGCTCGGCGGGGTGAACGTCTGCCTCAACCAGCCCGTCGACGACCGGGCCTACTCCGGGGTGGACCTGCCGGCCGGCCCGCAGACGGTCAGCGGGGCCGCCGCGCTGGCGTTCGTCCGACAACGGCACGGACTCGACGGCGGCGACCTCGACCGGATCACCCGCCAGCAGGCCTTCCTCGCCGGGCTCGCCCACCAGGTGCTCGCCGCGGGCATCCTCGCCGACCCCGCCACGGTCTCGGCGCTGCTCGGGGTCGTGACCCGGCACGTCGTCGTCGACTCGGGGTGGGACCTGCGGCAGCTCGTCGGTCAGCTCGGCGGGCTCGCGGGCGGCGACGTCGTGTTCCGGACCGTCCCCTCGATCCGTCCGGACCTCTGGACCCCGGTCGACGGCGTGGCCGTGGAGATCGACGACGACCAGGTCCGGGACTTCGTGCACACCGTGCTGTTCGCCGACGCCCGTGCGGACGGGACCGCGCCCGGGACGCCCGACCCGGACGCCTCGCGGGTCCGGGTGGCCGGGCCGACGCCGGCCACGCCCGCCACGTCCGCCGCCGCCGCGACAGCGGCCCCGACCACCGCGCCGACGTCCACGGTCGCCGCGCCCGAGGACCCGTGGCAGCACCGCCCGGTGATCGACGCCGCGGCCGTGCCCTGCGTCGACTAGCCGTTCGCGTCCTGCTCGATGCGCGACGCGCGGTCCCGGATCCGGTCCGACGACCACGTCGCGACCTCGCGCAGCTGTTCGACCAGGGCGATCTCGACGGCCGCGTGCACGGCGGCCGGCGAGACGGCCGGGTCGACGGACCGGGCCGCGGCCAGCGCCCGGGCCGAGAGGTACACATTGATCATCCGGTCACCTCCGTTGGTGGCGATGCATTCCCAACGCGTGCCGCCGGAAACGGAGACGGGCCGGGCCGGGCGAGCGGGGATCAGGGGGGCGAGCGGTCCCCCCGGTGGGGCGAGCGGATCACCGTTCGAGGAACGCCGCCACCCGCTCCCGGTGCTCGGCGGTGCCGAAGAGCAGGGCCGTGGCCTCGACCGCCTCCGCGAAGCCCGGCTCGGTCCCGCGGTTGACGAACGCCTTGCCCACCTCGACCGCGAGCGGCGGCAGCGCCGCCATCTCCTCGGCCAGGTCGAGGGCGGCGTCGAGCAGCGCCGCGGCGGGCAGCACCTCCTGGACCAGCCCCGCCCGGGCGGCGGTGGCGGCGTCGATCACCCGCCCGGACAGCGCGAGCAGCCGGGTCCAGTGCCGCCCCATCACCTCGGGCCCGCGCACCACGCCCCAGCCCGGCGTGAGGCCGACGGTGGGCTCGCGGAAGGCGAAGGTCGCCGAGTCGGCCGCGTAGACGACGTCGCAGGCCAGGGTCAGTTCCGTGCCGCCGCCGTGCGCGATGCCGTTGACCGCGCCGATCACCGGGACCGGGCAGCGCTCGACGCTGCTGAACGCGTCGAACACCAGGCGCAGGTGCCGGCGGACCCGGGCGGTGTCGCCGGCGATCTCCCGGAAGCTCGCGATGTCCCCGCCCGCCGAGAAGGCGCGCCCCGCGCCCGTCAGGACGGCCGCCCGGACCTCCGGGTCCGCGCCCAGCTCCGCGGTGAGCGCGATCAGCTCCCGGAAGAACAGCGGGTCCATCGCGTTGAGCTTCTCCGGCCGCGCGATCGTCACCAGCGCGACGCCGGGCCGCGGCGAGGTGATCTCGAAGCGCTCCATCAGGCCTCCCGGTCCCAGGTGTCGGCGGTGACCCCGTCGGCCCGAAGCGTGTACTTCTCCGTCCGCTGGCTCGGGGTGACCGGCAGCGCGTCGACGAACCGCACGTACCGCGGCACCGCGAACTCGGTCACCCGCCCGGAGCAGTGCGCGACCACGCCCGGCCCGTCGAGCTCGGCCCCCGGGAGGAGGACGACGGCGACCATGACGTCCTCCTCGGACAGCGGGCTCGGCACCCCGTAGGCCGCGACGGCGTCGACCGCCGGGTGCGTCGCGAGGACCCGTTCGATCTCCCAGGAGGAGATGTTCTCGCCGCGCCGGCGGATCGAGTCGGAGAGCCGGTCGAGGAAGTAGAGGTGGCCGTCCGTGTCCATCCGGCCGCGGTCGCCGGTGTGGAACCACAGGTCCCGCCACGCCGCGACGGTCTCCTCCGGCATGTCGTGGTAGCCGCTGAACAGGATGCCCGGCACCTTCGGCCGGCAGACGATCTCGCCCGCCTCGCCGCGCGGCACCTCGTGCCCGCGGTCGTCGACGATCCGCACCTCGTAGCCCGCGGCGGCGCGGCCGGGCGAGCCGCGGCGCCGCTCCCCCGGCGGGCCCTCGACGACCAGCGACGCCTCGGTGCTGCCGTAGACCTCGGTGAGCGCCACGCCGAACCGCAGCTCGAACGCCTCCGTGACCTCCGGCGGGCACGGGGCGCCGAAGCCGACGCGGACGGGGTTGTCGGCGTCGTCGGGCTGCGGCGGGCGGTTGTGCAGCAGGGTGAGCATCGCGCCCTGGAAGTTGAAGGCGGTGATCCCGTGGGCGCGGCAGGTGTCCCAGAACCCGCTCGCCGAGAAGCGCCGGTCCATGACCAGCCCGGCGCCGGTGAGCAGCGCGGGCAGCACCGAGCAGAAGCGGGCGTTGGAGTGGAAGAGCGGGAACACCGAGTAGAGCCGGTCGACGGCGGTGTAGCCCATCAGCTCGACGGTGCGCCGGGCCAGCCACAGGTTCGACCGGTGCGAGAGCCGGACGCCCTTCGGCGGGCCGGTGGTGCCGGACGTGTGGAGCACGACCGTCGTCGCGTCGGGGTCGACCTCCGGGAACCCCGCCGGCTCCCGCTCCACGTCCGCCAGGGACGGGGCGTCACCGGGCCCGTGCACGACGATCCGGACGCGCGGCGGCGCCGCCCCGCGCACGAGCGGCAGGAACTCGGCGTCGCACACGACGGTGCGGGCCCGCGAGTGCGTGAGCAGGTGTTCCAGAAGGTCGCCGCGGGTGGCGGTGTTGAGCGGGACCTCCACGAGGCCTGCCCGGGCGAGGCCGAACCAGACCGCCAGCGCGGCCGGGCTGGCGCGCATCATCAGCGCCACGTGGTCCCCCGGCTCGTGGCCGAGGGCGAGGAAGCCCGCGGCCAGCCGGCTCGCGGCCACGTCGAGCGCGGCGGGTGAGGTGCGCTCGCCCGCGACGGTCCAGTCGGTGTCGTGCGGGTGGGCGACCAGCAGGTCGCCGATGGTCCGGGCCGTCACACCCGCCGACGCTACCCACCGGTCGTTTGGCAGGGAAGGCTGTCCGGTCCGGCGCGGCGCGGTCCGGCAGACTGCGCACCGTGAGCCAGCCGATCACGGACTCCCGGTCGACCGCGGACTCCTTCCCCCGCCTGCACGCCCGCACCCGCCGGTTCACCCTCGGCGCCCCGCGCGGCGTCACCGTCTCGCCCGACGGCGGCCGGGTCGTCTTCCTGCGCAGCCGGGGTGGCACCGACCCGGTGACCTGCCTGTGGAGCCTCGAGGTGGAGACCGGCGAGGAGCGGCTGATCGCCGACCCGCGCGAGCTCGACGACACCGACGTCGAGGACCTGCCGGCCGAGGAGCGGGCGCGCCGCGAGCGGGCGCGGGAGCAGGCGGGCGGTGTCGTCGGCTACGCCACCGACGGCACCGTGACCCGCGCCGTGTTCCCGTTGTCCGGCAAGCTCTACCTGGCCGAGTTCGCCGGCGGGCTCACCCCGCGGCTGATCGAGACCGACGGTGCGGTGATCGACCCGCGGCTCGACCCCACCGGCGCGCGCATCGCGTTCGTCGCCGGCGGCGCCCTGCACGTGCACCTGGTCGCCGCGCGGACCACCACGACCCTCCTCGTCCCCGAGGGCGACGACGTCACCTACGGCCTGGCCGACTTCGTCGCCGCCGAGGAGATCGACCGGATGCGCGGCTTCTGGTGGTCCCCCGAGGGCGACGCGCTCGTCGTCGCCCGGGTCGACGAGTCCGCGGTGCCGGTGTGGCACATCGCCGACCCGGCCAACCCCGACCGCACCCCCACGGCCGTCCGCTATCCCGCGGCCGGCACCACCAACCCCGCCGTGACCCTCGACGTCGTCGGCCTCGACGGCAGTCGCACACCGATCGAGTGGGACGTCGAGCGGGACGAGTACGTCGTCGACGTCGTGTGGGACGACCGGGGCCTGTTCGTGGTCGTGCAGCCGCGGGACCAGAAGGCGCTGCGGATGCTCGCGGTCGACCCGGCGACGGGCGCGACCACGCTCGTCGACGAGGAGACCGACCCGGTGTGGGTCGACGCGACGCCGGGCCTGCGGGTGCACACCGCCTCCGGCGCGCTGGTCAAGGTGGCCCACCGCGACGGGGCGCACCGGGTGCTGGTCGACGGCGAGCCCGTCACCCCGCCGGAGCTGCAGGTCCGCAGCCTGCTCGACGTCGACGGCGACACCCTGCTGATCAGCGGCTCGACCACGCCCGCCTCGGTCCGGCTGTGGACGTGGGACGCCGCGGGCGGGCTGGTGCCCGCGTCGCCCGAGGAGGGCGTGCACTCCGGCCGTCTCTCGGGCGGCACGTTCGTCCGCACCTCGACCGACCTCGCCTCGCCGGCCGCGACCACGGCCCGGACCGCGGACGTCGAGCGGGAGATCGCCTCCTTCGCCGCCGAGCCGAACGTCGACCTGCGGATCACGCTGCACCGCGCCGGCGAACGACGGCTGCAGACCGCGCTGCTGCTGCCCTCCTGGTGGGAGCCGGGCGTGCCGCTGCCCGTGCTGCTGGACCCGTACGGCGGGCCGCACGGCCAGCGCGTCTACGCCGCCCGCAACCCGCACCTGACCAGCCAGTGGTTCGCCGAGCAGGGTTTCGCGGTGGTCGTCGTCGACGGCCGCGGGATGCCCGGCCGCGGGCCGGAGTTCGAGCGTGCCGTGCACCTCGACCTCGCCCAGCCCGTGCTCGACGACCAGGTCGACGCCCTGCGCGCCCTCGCCGTCGAGAACCCGGACCTCGACCTCACCCGGGTCGGCATCCGCGGCTGGTCCTTCGGCGGGTTCCTCGCGGCGCTCGCGGTGCTGCGCCGGCCGGACGTCTTCCACGCCGCGGTGGCGGGCGCGCCGGTCACGGACTGGGAGCTCTACGACACCCACTACACCGAGCGCTACCTCGGGCACCCGGCCGTGGAGAAGGCGTCCTACGAGCGCTCCTCGCTGCTCGCCGACGCCGCCACCCCGGCCTCCGACGACCGCCCGAACCGGCCGCTGATGATCGTCCACGGGCTCGCTGACGACAACGTCGTGGCCGCCCACACCCTGCGCCTGTCCTCGGCGCTCCTCGCCGCGGGCCGCCCGCACCAGGTGCTGCCGCTCTCCGGCGTCACGCACATGACGCCGCAGGAGGTCGTCGCCGAGAACCTGCTGCTCCTGCAGGTGCAGTTCCTCCGCGACGCGCTGGGGGTGCCCGCGCCGCCGGCGTGACCGCCCGGCGCGCTCAGTCGTGCGAGATGTGGTGGGGCGTCCCGTCGTCGGACGAGGTCCCGCCGTCGCGGGTGTCCGGGGCGTCGGGGTCGGGCGCGCCGACGCCCGCCGCGCGGCGGCGCTCGTTGCGCAGGTCGTGGATGCCCACGCCGAGCGCGACGAGCGTGGTCAGCACGGCCACGCCCAGCGCCCCGGCGATGGCGGCCCGGTACGAGTCGCCGGCGGCGCCCAGCACGCCGTAGAACACCCCGGCGACGACGGCGGTCCCGATCGCCGCGCCCACGCGCTGGCCGGTCTGCAGGGCTCCGCCGGCCGAGCCGGCCATCCGCACCGGCACGTTGCGCAGGGTCATGGTGATGTTCGGCGAGATCACGAAGCCGCCGCCGATCCCGCCGAGCAGCAGGGCCGGCGCGGCGGCGATCCCTGCGATCTCCCCCGGGACCAGCGCGAGGATCGCCGCGGTGGCGGCCACGCCCACCGCGACCAGCGACAGGCCGACCACGGTGAGCCAGCGGCCGAAGCGCTCGACGAGCCGCCCGGCCACCACCGCGGACACCGCGGAGCCGACCGCGAACGCGGTGACCGAGAGCCCGGACTGCAGCGGCGTGTAGCCGAGGCCGGACTGGAAGAACTGTGCGAACACGATCCAGACGCCGGAGAACCCGGTGAAGTAGACGAGCCCGAGCAGGGCGCCGGGCGCGTAGCCGGAGGTCTCGGTGACCAGCCGGATGTCGAACAGCGGCTCGGCGCCGCGGCGCACCTCGCGGCGCTCCCACCACAGGAACAGCACCGCCAGCGCCACCCCGATCGGGAACAGCCACCACAGCCGCGCGATCCCGCCCGACTCGGCCTGCACCAAGGGCAGCAGCAGCGCGAGCACCGCCCCGCCCAGCAGCGCCGCGCCGGCCCAGTCGATGTGCGGCCGCTCGCCGGTCTGCGCCCTGGGCAGCAGCCGTGCCGCCAGCACCACCGCCAGCACCCCGATGGGGACGTTCACGTAGAAGATCCACCGCCAGCCGTCGGGCTCCCCGAAGGCCGCGAGCAGCAGCCCGCCCACGATCGGGCCGGCCGCCGTCGAGATGCCGACCGTGGCACCGAAGAACCCGAACGCCCGGCCCCGCTCGGCGCCGCGGAACAGGCTCTGGATCAGCCCGGAGTTCTGCGGCGCCAGCGACCCCGCGGCGAAACCCTGCAGCAGCCGGGCGACCACGAGCAGCTCGATCGTGGGCGCCGCGCCGCACAGGGCGCTGAACGCGACGAACGCCGTGAGCGCGACGAGGAACATCCGGCGGCGGCCGAACGCGTCGCCGAGCCGGCCGGCCGGGACGAGCGCGAGGCCGAAGGTCAGCGCGTACCCCGAGACCACCCACTGCGCGCCCGCCGGGTCCGTGCCGAGCCCCTGCTGGATCGACGGCAGCGCCACCGAGACGATGCTGACGTCGAGCAGGGTCATGAACCCCGCGGCGAGCGTGACCGACAGGGCCCGCCAGCGGCGCGGGTCGGGGGTGTACTCCTCCTCGGCGCCCGTGCGGGCCGGGGCCGAGGTCATCAGGGGGTGCGGACGGGGTGGGAGCGGTCGGGCACGACGTCGGACGTTACCGCCGGCCCCGGCGACCCGCCTTCCGAGCGCCGGACCACCGAGTCGCCGACGCCGGCGGGACGGCCCCGTGTGGTCAGGCGGGCCCGACGCGGTCGCCGACCCGGACCGCGCCCGGCGCGACGACGTCGGCGTAGGCGCCCGCGCACGCCCAGGTCCCCATGCCCGGGATGCGCCGCCGGTTGACCTTCGCGATCGTGCGCAGCGTGTCCCGATCCTCCGGCAGGCCCTCCTGCGCCAGCGTCGTCATCACGCAGCGCATGGTCGGCATGGTGACCGTGATGCGGGCGTCGCCGACGGCGAGGGTCTCCCCGACCCATCCGTCCTCGACGAACCCGGGCCCCTGCGCGGTGTCCAGCAGCAGGTTCGGTCGGTAGCGGCGGGCGTCGAACGTCGAACCGGGGGCGGCCGCGGAGAGCGCGGCCAGCGTGGAGCCGGTCATCAGGTGCAGCACGCCGAGGTCGAGGAAGGAATCGGTCGGGGTGAGCCCGGCCGTGCCGATCCGGCTGACCGGCTCGCCCTCCTCGCTGTGCTCGACCGTGGTGTCGTCGATGAACGCCTGGGGTGCGAGCCCCTCGATCTGCGGCCACTGCTCCTCGAACTCGGCCCCGGCCGCCGGGTCGGCCGACAGCACGACCGCGCGGCCGAGCAGGTCGGAGAGGGCGGCGTCGAGCCCGGGCTCGTCGCTGCGCAGGATCCGGCCGTCCGGGAACGTGACGGCGACGGGCGGCGGGGCGGCGTCGGGCTCCGGCTCGGCGAGGAAGGTGGCGCTGCAGCCGAGCAGGGCGCCCCACTTCCGGGGGTACTTGGCGCTGGCCACCGTGCCGTCCTCGGCGTCGACCACGGCGTAGGCACGGTCGCCGAGGGCCCCGCCGGGCAGCAGGTCGAGGGCGTCGACCCGCTCCCCCTGCATCGACTTGACCGGGAAACGGTGGAGGGCGGTGACGGTCGCGTGGATCGTCGTCGCCTGTGACGCTGGTGCGGACATGATCCCTTCGTAGCGGGCGCGCGGGGCCCCGCGCCACCTCCGGAAGGCGGGGGTCTGGCAGGGTGGCGGCGACCGACGCGAGACCCAGGAGGAACCCGACGATGGCACCGCAGAAGCCCGACGTCGACCCGATCGACGGCCCGGCCCCGACCGACCTCGAGATCACCGACATCACCGTCGGCGAGGGCGAGGAGGCGACCGCCGGCCACCGGGTGGCCGTGCACTACGTGGGCGTGGCGCACTCGACCGGCGAGGAGTTCGATGCCTCCTACAACCGCGGCCAGCCGCTGCAGTTCGGCCTCGGCGCGGGCCAGGTCATCCAGGGCTGGGACCAGGGCGTGCAGGGCATGAAGGTCGGCGGGCGCCGCCGCCTGGTCATCCCGCCGCACCTGGGCTACGGCGACCGCGGCGCCGGGGGCGTCATCAAGGGCGGCGAGACCCTGATCTTCGTGGTGGACCTGCTCGCGGTGCAGTGACACCGCCCGTGCGGCTGCTGATCCTCTCCGACACGCACGTCCCGGTGCGGGCCAAGGACCTGCCCGCACCGCTGTGGGAGGCGGTGGAGTCGCTCCGCGCGGACGACCTGGTCGTCCACGCCGGCGACTGGATGGACCCCGGGCTCCTCGACGCGCTGGAGGCGCGGGCCCCCCGGGTCGTCGGGGTGTGGGGCAACAACGACGGCCCCGAACTGCGCGAACGCCTCCCCGAGGTGGCGCGGTTCGAGGCCGGCGGACTGCGGTTCGCCGTCACCCACGAGACGGGTGCGGCGCAGGGCCGGGAGCGGCGGATGGCCGCCCGGTTCCCCGACGTCGACGTGCTCGTGTTCGGGCACAGCCACATCCCGTGGGACACGACGGCTCCCTCGGGCCTGCGCCTGCTGAACCCCGGCTCCCCCACCGACCGCCGGCGTCAGCCCACGCACACGTGGATGACGGCGCGGGTGCAGGAGGGCGAGCTGCGCTGGGTGGACCTGGTCCACCTGGAGAACCTGCCATGACATGACCGTGCGCGGGACGCGGTGCCCCGGCACCACGTCCCGCGCACGGTCACGGGTCAGGAGTGCTCGCGGTCGTAGCGGGCCATCTCCTCGTCGATCTCCCGGTCGTGCCGGTCCATCGCCTCGGCCTCCTCGCGGGTGTGCGCGACGGGCACCGCGACGGAGCCGTGCGCCTCGGCGAGCTCGGGCCGCCGCCGCACCGCAACCAGGCTGGCCACCGTCGTGATCGCCAGGACACCCACGATGACCAGCAGCGACACCGCGATGCTGACCTCCGGCACCGGGATCGGCTGGCCGCCGTTGAGGAAGGGCAGCTCGTTCTCGTGCAGGGCGTGCAGCACCAGCTTGACACCGATGAAGGCGAGGATCACGGCCAGGCCGTACGACAGGTAGATCAGCTTCTTGAGGAGCCCGCCGAGCAGGAAGTACAGCTGGCGCAGGCCCATCAGGGCGAAGGCGTTGGCCGTGAAGACCAGGAACGGCTCCTGGGTCAGGCCGAAGATGGCCGGGATGGAGTCGAGCGCGAAGAGCAGGTCGGTGAGCCCGATCGCGATCATCACGATCAGCATCGGGGTGACCCAGCGCTTGCCGTCGAGCTTCACGGTGGTCCTGGAGCCGTGGAACTGGTCCGTCACCGGCAGCACGCGGCGCACGAACCCGACGACCTTGGGCTCCTTCCACTCGTCCTCGTCGCCGCCCATGCCCTGCCGGACCATGTTCACGGCGGTGTAGATCAGGAACGCGGCGAAGAGGTAGAACACCCAGCTCAGGGCGTTGATCGCGGCGGCGCCGACGGCGATGAACAGGCCGCGCATCACGAGCGCGATCACGATGCCGACCAGCAGCACGCGGTGCTGGTGGATCGCCGGCACGGCGAAGCTCGACATGATGATCACGAAGACGAACAGGTTGTCGACCGAGAGCGAGTACTCGGTGATGTAGCCGGCGAAGAACTCCCCGGCGTACTGGGCGCCCGCGAAGTACCAGATGCCGAGGCCGAACAGCACGGCGAGCGCGATGTAGAAGAGCACCCAGCGGGTGGCTTCCTTGATCGTCACGGCGTGCGGCTTGTGGTCGACCAGGAACAGGTCGGCCAGGATGATGGCCACCAGGCCACCGATGGTGGCGAACCAGAGCCAGACGGGCACGTTCACGTGGGGAGCCTCCAGGGGTCTCGGGCAGCGCAGGACTGCCCCGAGGTCTCTCCCCTCCGCTCAGCTGCGGATCGACGGCGCCGGGTTCGGGACCCGCATGATTGTCGATCCTGGGCTGCGGGCCCTTCTCCGTGCTGACGGCGCCACCGTGACCGGGATACTCCCCTACGGTGCCTGCTCAGTCTGCCCGCCCCGTCGCACCGGCCGCCAGCGGGGGTGACCGACCACACCGGTCAGAGGCCCCGAACCGGGGACGAACCGGTCGAACCGGCAGGAACCGACAAGCCGGTTGGTGTCCGCGACCAGCCGGCCGGCACCGCTGGGACCGCGGGCGTGGTCGGGACGGCAGGTGGCGGCGCGGGCGACACGGACGGCACGGCGGGCGGCGGCACGGCGGGGACGCCCGGGACGGGCCGGGCGAGGTCGATCCGGTCGATCTCCTCGCCGTCGTCGGTCACGGCGTGGACCCGCATGGTCGCGATCCGCCCCGGCACCTCCGGCTGCACCTCGACGCGCAGGTAGGCGTAGCCGGCGTAGCGCACCCGGGACCAGCCGACCGTCTCCGACTTCTCGCCGTCCTTGCCCGTGACACGGCTGCGGATCTCCCGGTCCTCGCCGGTCCGGCCCCGGTAGCGGTCGCCACCGTCGTCGAGCCAGCCGTTGCTCCGCCGCCCGCCGGAGCCGACACAGATGTAGGTCGTGCCGTCCGTGGCGGGGCGGACGGTCGCCTTGTCCGGGGCCTCGCGGGTCGCCTCGCCGCCGCGGATCGGGTCCGTGCGCTCGTACTGGTGATTGTGGCCCTGCACGGCGAGATCGACCGAGAAGCGGTCGAACAACGGCGTCAGGGCGGACCGGACGCCGCCGTCGGAGGCGTGCGAGTCGCTGGTCGAGTAGGCGCAGTGGTGGAAGAACACCACCACGAAGGTGATGTCGGGGTCGGCGCGCAAGGCCGCGAGCGTGTCGCTCAGCCACTCGACCTGCGCGCCGCGGCTGTAGCCGGTGTTGGCGCGGATCTCGGTGGAGAGGTCGTTGGCGTCGACGCTGACCACCCCGACGCAGCCGTGCGTGAACGCGTAGACCGACGGGCAGCCCGACGGCCCGGTCCGCGGCAGGTCCAGCCGGGCGGCGTGGCCGCCGTAGCCGTGGTCGGAGTCGCCGTCGTCGTACAGGGCCTCCATGTCGTGGTTGCCGGTGGCGAACATCCAGGGCGTGTGGGCGGCGCTCTTCTCGATCGCGGCGAAGTACTGCGTCCACAGACCGGGGTTGAACGAGTCGTCCCGCTCGCCGCGGCCGGCCCGGTCGGCGTAGCAGATGTCGCCGGCCAGCAGGTGGAAGGCCGGGGCGTCCTCGGCGATCAGCGCGGTCAGCGCGTTCGGGGGCGCCGCGCCGCCGTTGCCGTCGCCGTCGCCGGAGGCGACGCCCTGGTCGGCGAACGCGGTGAACGTGAACGGCCTGCGGTCGCCCTTCGCCGGTGCGGTGCGGAAGGTGGCGTCGGGGGTGGTCGAGCCGTCGGGCAGGCGGAAGCGGTAGTGGTAGGTGGTGCCGGCGGTCAGCCCCTCGGCCCGGGCGTGCGCGAAGAGCTGCTCCCCGCCGCGGACGTCCTCGCCCCGCGGCACCTGGCTGACCAGCTCGCGCAGCTCGACGGGCACGGTCGCGCCGTAGCCGGTGTCGAGGCCGAGATCGAGGAGGACTTTGCCGGCGGGCTTCCCGGTGAGCTCCCCCGTGATCGCCATCGAGGTGCGGGGGTCGTCGCCGAACGCGAGGTGCCGGCCGACGAGCCCGGTCCCCGCCGCCCGCGCCACACCGGTCCACGGGCCGCGGGCCAGCGCGAGCCCGGCCAGCGCCCCG